>NZ_JBMDJX010000015.1:0-134218 GCF_057809415.1 Chromobacterium sp. FG22
GCTCCAGCCTGGGCGCGGGCACGGGCTCCCCCGCCGCCGCGCGGCGCGTCACCACGCCGCGTTGCAAGCCGGCCCAGGACCAGCGCGGCTCCGCGCCGTCCGGCTTAACGCTGGCCAGCAGCGGCGCCTGGGCCGCCAGCCGTCGCCGCCGTCCCCTGGCCAGGCCTTGCAGCGCCCGCCATTCTCCGCCCTCCTCCGTCAAAGACAGCACGCCGGGCAAGAGCGGACGGTCCAGGCCTTCGGCCAATAGATAGGGCAGCAGCGCCGACGCCTCGCCGCCGCCGGAGCGTTCGCCGCACAGAATCAGTTCGAAATCGCCCAGCGCGGCGATCAGCGCCGGCGTCGGGTCGCTGTCCGCCGGCGGCTGCAACACGGCGATGGCCGCCGCGCCCTGGGCCAGGTAGTCGGCCAGCGCCTCCTTGTCCGCGTCCCCGGCGTGCAAGACGACGAAGGCTCGGCCCAGCCGGCGCGCCAGCGCCAGCGCCGCCAGATCGCCCGGACCGGCGCAGGGCCGCCCGCTGACCGGATGCGGCGCCGGGGCCACCAGCACCGCCGTTTTCGCCGCCGTTCCGGCGGAAAGCGCCGTCTCGCTCATGGTCCGACCTCCTTGTTCTCAAGCTCCAGCAAGGCCTGCAAGGCCTGAATGAAGGACTGGCAGTCGTCGATCACGCTCAGGTCCGCGCGCTTGACCATGGGCGCGGCCGCGTCCAGATTGACCGCGATCACATGGCGGCAGGCCTTGATGCCTTGCAGGTGCTGCACCGCGCCGGAAATGCCCAGCGCCAGATAGGCGCTGGCCTGCACGCTGCGGCCGGTGGCGCCCACTTGCTGGTCGCGGCGGAAACGCCCGTCGTCCACCGCCACCCGCGAGGCGCCCACCGCCGCGCCCATGGATTCCGCCAGCCGCAGGAAGGCCGGCACGTCGCTGACCCCATTGCCGGCGGCCAGGATCAGGTCCGCCTCTTCCAGCGCCAGTTGCGAGGCCGGGCTGGCGACGCCGCCCAGGTCCCGCACCCGCTCCTCCGCCGCCTCCGGCGCGCAAGCCTGCCGCAGCCCGCGCCCGACGAAGGGCAGGCGGACATCGGCCACGCCGCGCGCGAGCAAGAGCGCCTGGGCGCGCGGGTGCACGCTGAAGCCCGCGCCCGGCCGGCGGCGGCGCACGCCGTCAGCGGCGATTTCCACCACGTCGGTCAGCACCGACAGGCGCTCGCGGCAGGCGAAGCGCCGGCCCAGGTCGGCGTCCTCGCCGCGGTCGGCGAACAGCACATGGCGCGGCTGCTCCCGCCGCCACAGCCGCCGCAACAAGGCCAGCTTGGCTTCCGGCGCAAAGCCCGGATCGGCCGGCGTCAAGACGCGGTCCAAGGCCAGTTCCGCCAGTTCGGCGTCGGCGCAGCCTTCCATGCCGAACAAGACCGCCAGCACCTCCTCGCGCGGGCCGGCCAGCAGGGCAGCGGCGGCGATGGCCTCGCGCGCCGCCTCGTCCAGCTGACCGCGCTCGGCGTGCGCCACCACCAACAGCCGTCCATCGAACGGCCCGGCGCTGCGCAGCGGCTTGAGCTTGGCCGCGCTCGCCGGCGGCGCGTCGCGCAGGCCGCCATTCTCGCCCAGCACGATGCGCTTGAGCCCGTCCGGCGAGCGCACCCAGGGCCGGCGCGGGTCCACCCGCGGCGCGGTCTGCTTCATCGTCATGCCTCCTCCTTCGCCAGCCGGCCTTGCGCCGCCGCGCGCCGCGCATCGCCCCGCTCTTGCCCGGCCTCCGGGCCGGTCTCCAGACGCTCCGCCACCAGTTCCGCCAATTCCACCACCTCCGCCCGCGCGCCGCTGACGCCTTCCAGCATCGCGGTGCAGTTGGGGCAAGCCACCGCGACGCGGCCGGCGCCGGCGGCGCGGACGTCGTCCATGCGCATGTCCGGAATCCGGCGCGGCCCGGGCACGTCGGTAAAGGCCGCCCCGCCGCCCCAGCCGCAGCAGCGAGCGTCGCGGCCGGAGCGGCTCATCTCCACCACCTGGATGCCGATGCCGGCCAGCACGCGGCGCGGCGCGCCGTAGCCCTCGTTGTAGCGGCCCAGATAACAGGGGTCGTGATAGCTCAGCGGCTCGGCCGAGTCGCGGGAGCGCACGCGGATCGCCCGCGTCTCCAGCAGTTGGTCCAGCAGCCGGCTGTGATGCCAGACTTCGTAATGTCCGCCCAGCGCCGGGTACTCATTGGCCAGGCAATGAAAAACATGCGGGTCCGGCGTGACGATGCGGGTGAAGCGATAACGGCCCAGCGTGGCGATATTGGCCAGCGCCAGCCGCTGAAAACCCGCCTCGTCGCCCAGGCGGCGCGCCAGGTCGCCGCAGTCGCGCTCGGCTTCGCCCAGCGCCGCCACGCGCAGGCCGGCGGCCTTGAGCACGGTCAGCAAGGCGCGCAAGGCGCGCTGATAGCGCATGTCGAAAGCGCCCTCGCCCGCCAGCAACAGCCAATCGACGGACTCGCCCTCCCGCAGCAGCGGCAGGTCCAGGTCCGCCGCCCAGTGGTAGCGCGCGCGCAGCGGATGGCCGCCGACGGTGTCGGTATGGCGCAGATTGGCCAGCGCCGCCGCGCCCTTGCCCGGCAGTTCGCCCCGCGTCAGGGTCTGATGCCGGCGCAGATCGATCACCGCGTCGACGTGCTCGATCAGCATCGGGCAGTTTTCCACGCAGGCGCGGCAGGTGGTGCAGGACCACAAGGTGTCCGCCGCCAACGCGCCGCCGACGATGTCCCGGTCCGCGCTCGCGGCCGCGGCCGCCGGCCGGCCCGGATGCGGGCTGCCGGCGTAGGCCGGACCGCCGCCGCCCATGGACGCCACCAGGTCCTGGATCAGACGCTTGGGATTGAGCGGCTGGCCGGCGGCGAAGGCCGGACAGGCGGCTTCGCATTTGCCGCATTGCACGCAGGCGTCGAAGGACAGCAGCCGGTTCCAGGCGAAATCGGCCGCCCGCGCCGCGCCCAGCTCGCCGGCGGCCAGGTTCAAGGGCTTCAGATCGGCGGACTTGCCGGCAAAGCGCTCGGCGCGCGGATGGAAGGCCAGGTGCAGCAAACCGGCCACCGCGTGCTTCATCGGCCGGCCCAGGCCTATGCCCAGGGCCAGCTCCGCGCCGCCCAAGGCCAGCAGCGACAGCGCGACGGCGGCCAGCCCTTGCCCGGCGGCGCTCAGCCAGACCTCGCCGCCGGCCAGGGCCGCCGCCAGCAGCGCGCCCAGCGCGAAACAGGCCAGCCGCGCCGGCAGCCGCTGCCATTCTCCCAACGACAGCCGGGCCGGCGGCGCGCGGCGACGCGCGCGCATCAAGGCCGCGCCGATCAGCATCAGAACGGCCGACGCCGCCAGCAGCAGGTCCAGCCAGCGCTGATGCAGCAGCAGGCCGTAATTGAGCGCGATCAGCAGCAGCGCCGCCGTCCCGCCGCCGGCCGCCGCCACATGGGCGCGCGCCGCGGCCGGATCGCGGGCCACCACGCGGTGCAGGTCCACGAAGTAACGCTTGGGCGCGGCCAGCAGGCCGCGCCAGGACGCCGGCGCGGCGCGGCCCCGCCGCCACAGCCGCGCGCGCCGGAGCAGCCCGGCGCTCAGCAGCAGCGCGCCCAACCAGAACAGGCCGCTGAGGAGATAGGGAAAACTCATGTCAGAAATCCTTGGCCAGCCGCAGCGCGTCGTAGAGCGCGCCGTGGATGTTGTGCATGGAGACGCAGTCGCCGACGCGGAACAGCAGGAATTCCCCGGCCGCCAGCGGCCAGTCCAGACAGGGCTGCGGCTCGGCGGCGAACAGCGCCCGCACATCGGTCTGGCCGCGGTTGCGCGACAAGGGCTTCAGTTGCCCGTACAGGGCGTCGTCCGGCAGCACGCCGTTGTCTATCACCACCTGGTCCACCGCCCGCTCTTCCAGCGCTTCGGTGTATTCGTTGCGCAGCACGGCGATTTTCTTGTCGCCTTCGGCGTAAACCGCCTCCAGCCAGACATTGGGGGTGGGGATGATGCCTTGGGCGTACAGACGGCGGTAGAAGATGGGAAAGGTGGTGCCGCCGGTGTCGTCGCCCACCTTCACGTCCGGCGTGACGATTTCCACCGTGCTGCCGCGGCTGGCCAGATAGTCGGCGACGCCGAAGCCGGCGTGGGTGCTCAGCGCGTCGTAGACCAGCACGTTGCGGGCCGGCTCCACCTGGCCGGACAGGATGTCCCAGCTGCTGACGGCCAGCCCCTCCGCCACGCCCCAGGCCGGCACCTGGCCGGTGTGCGGCCGGCCGCCGGTGGCCAGCACCACGATATCCGGCCGCTCGTCCATGATCATGGAGCGGTCCGCCGCCGCGCCCAGCCGGCGGTCCACGCCCAGGCGCTGGGTTTCCATGTCCAGCCAGCGCACGATGCCGGCCATTTGTTCGCGCTGCGGCGCGCGCGCCGCCAGCAGGATCTGACCGCCCACCTGCGGCTGCCGCTCGAACAGCACCACCTCGTGGCCGCGCTCGCGCGCCACCCGCGCCGCCTCCAGCCCGGCCGGCCCGGCGCCCACCACCGCCACCCGGCGCGGCCGCGCTGCCCGGGAGATCAGATGGGGCATGGTGGACTCGCGGCTGGTGGCGGCGTTCTGGATGCACAGCACGTCCTGGCCGTAGTACTGGCGGTCTATGCAGTAATTGGCGCCCACGCACTGGCGGATCTGGTCTTCCTTGCCGTCCCGGATCTTGATCACCAGATGCGGATCGGCCATGTGGGCGCGGGTCATGCCCACCATGTCCACCATGCCGGCGGCCAGGATGCGCTCCGCCTGCACCGGGTCGCGTATGCTCTGCGCGTGCATCACCGGCACCTTGGACACCGATTTGATGCCGGCGGCCAGATGCACGAAAGGCTCGGGCGGCAGCGCCATCGGCGGCATGCAGTTGGCCAGGCTGTTGTGGGTGTCCGCGCCGGAGCCTATCACCGACAGGTAGTCGATCAGGCCGGTTTCGGACATGGCGGCGGCAATCTCCTTGAGCATGTCGTGGCTGAGGCCGTCTTCGTGGAATTCGTCGCCGCTCATTCTCAGGCCGACGCAGAAGTCCGCGCCCACCTCGGCGCGCACCGCCTGCAGCACCTCCATGCCGAAGCGCAGCCGGTTGTCCAGGCTGCCGCCCCATTCGTCCTCGCGCTGATTGGTGCGCGGGCTCCAGAACTGGTCGATCAGGTGCTGGTGGGCGGCGGCGATCTCGATGCCGTCCAGGCCGGCGGCCTTGACCCGCCGCGCCGCCAGCGCGAAATCCGCGATCACGCGATGGATGTCCTCCGTCTCCATGATCTTGGCGTTGCCGCGGTGCACCGGCTCGCGCACGCCGGAGGGGCTGAGCAGATGCGGCCAGTGTTCGCCTTGATAGCTGGAGCGCCGCCCCATGTGGGTGGCCTGGATCATGATCTTGGCGCCGTGGCGGTGCATGGCTTCCGCCAGCCGCGCCAGCGGCTCTATCACCGCGTCGCTGGCCAGGTTCACCGATTTCCACCAGCCCTGCGGGCTGTCGATGGACACCGGGCTGGAACCGCCGCAAATCGCCAGCGCCAGGCCGCCCTTGGCTTTTTCTTCGTAGTAGCGGATGTAGCGCTCGCCCGGCAGGCCGCCGGCTTCGGCGTAGACCTCGGCGTGGGCGGTGCTGACGATGCGGTTGCGCAAGGTCAGCCGGTTCAGGGTGATGGGTTCGAACAAATGCGGGTAAGACATGGCCGGCTCCTAAGGGTCTGTTGACGTATGTTTTCCCCGCCGCGCTGACCGAGAAAAGTGCGCTCTACAAGGCGAAGGGCGCAGGCCTTGGCAAACCAAGGCCAAGCCTGACAACGCCGTAGAGGAGGCGTTCCTCGGTCAGCCCTCCGGGTTCGTCCCCAGCAGGTGCCTCGCTTTGTCGGCCGCCGCATCCGGCTGGGGACGAACGCAGCGGTAAAACATACGTCAACAGACCCTGACTACAAGGGATGGACCGTGAACGCGCAGTACGGCGCGCCCTGCCCGGCGCACTGGCTTTCGCGGCAGACGGTGCGGTAGTCGCGCCCCAGGCTTTCCCCCACCCAGTCCATCGCGCCGGCGAACCAGCCGGCAAACAAATAGCAGGCCATGTGCTCGCTTTGCGGCGCGCCGGCCTCGCCCTGGGCCAGCACGAAACAGGAGTGGTCCAGCCGGATCTGGGCGTTGCCGCTGGCCACGTCGGCCTCCAAAAAGCGGAAGCAGCCCCAGCCGCGCAGGGACAGCCGGCTCAGGTAGTGCTCGAACACGGCCAGGCCGGCCAGGCCGTGGGTGGCCGCCTCGCTGGCGCACCAGAAGTGGGCGGAGCGATGGCCGGCCTGATAGAGCGCGTCCGCGTACTGGTAACGGCCCAGCGCCGCCTCCATGGCCAGGTGGTTGTTGATGAAGAAATGACGCGGCACGTACAACATGGGCAGGCCGTTGGTGCGCCAGACGCCGCTGTCGGGGTCCACGTCGATGGGAAGTTGCGGTTGCATGCCGTTCTCCTGAGAGCCTGTTCAAGGTCTGCTGCGCTTCGTCGGACATGGCGTGGTGAGTACGGCTTCAGAATGCCCATATGCCGCATGACCCTTCCGCTTCCTCAGCGGTTTTCGCCTTGTCTCGCCCTTGCTCGCCAGACGGTGAACCGGCTCTGAGCAAGTCGGGCGCAGCCCGTCATTGCCGGCATCTTGCCGCAGGCCATTCCGGGCCGGAGCCGTCGGCGCGACCGGTTTTTGCCCATTGCCGACACCGCGCGGCGCGGGCGCAAAAAAGGCGGACCACGGTCCGCCAAGGGGAGGCATGACATTGAACGCGCAGTGGTTCAGGGCGCCCACTCCGCCACCCGCTCCGGATGGGCCCGAATCCAGGAGGCCGCCGCCGCCGCGGGTTTGGCGCCGGTTTCCACCGCCAGCATCAGCGGGCCGATCTCTTCCGGCCGCCAGCGGAAGCGCTGCAGGAAGGCCAGCACCCGCGGCGCCTTGGCGCTCAGGCCGGGATGGGCCACATTGTTGACGTGCTCGGCCTCGCCGAACACTTTTTGCGGGTCGTCGAGAAAACGCAGCTTCCATTTGGCGAACATCCAGTGCGGCACCCAGCCGGTCACCACGATGGGCTTGCGGGCGTTGATCGCACGCGCCAGTTCCGCCGTCATGCCCGGCCCGGAACTGGGCATCAGCGTCAAATTCAACCGGTAGGCCTTGATCGCCGCCTCGGTCTTTTGCATCACCCCGGCGCCGGCGTCTATGCCGACGATGCGCCCCTGATACGCCGCGCGCTCGGCGTTGAGATCGCCTATGGCGCGGGCGGCCACATAGTCCGGCACCACCAGGCCGATGCGGGCGTCGGCGTAATTGGGCCCCAGGTCCAGCACCTTGTCCTTGAACTGCCGGTAATACGCGCCCTGGGTCACCGGCAGCCAGGCCGACAGCGTGGCGTCCAGATCGCCGCGCGCCACGCCCTGCCACATGATGCCGGCGGCCACCGGCATCAGCTCCACCGGGTGGCCCAGCCGGCCGCGAATGATCTGGGCCGCCACCTGGGTGGTGACCACGCTGTCCGCCCAGCCTTCGACGTAGCCGATCTTGATGAGCGGTTTGCCGGGCGTGGCCTCGGCCGCGTGGGCCGGCACGCACAAGAGCAGCAGTAGGATGCAACACCATTGCCTCAACATATTCGTTTCCTCCCTTAAGACCCGCTAAGCCAACCCCCGACCCTGCGTTGCGCCTGCTGGTACTGCCTGCGTCGGCGCGCCTTGGTCCAGCGTCTCTACGAGGTTTTGTTAGCGGCGCTAAAGCGGTTCAAGGTCTGATACAAGCTTGCCAGCGGCGTGAGAATGCCCATGCGCCCCATTCCGCGTCTTCCAGCGCTTATTGAATCTGCTCCGGCTTCACCACCAGCCAGTTGCGGTCCGCCGTCGCCGGCTGGCCCAGCTTGCGCTGCTGCCTGGCCGCTTCCCGGCTCCAGCTGCGGATCCGATCCCAATAACCCGCTTTGCGATCTACCCAGAGCCGCAAGCCGCCCTTGGCCGTGTCGGTGCCGTTCAGCAGCATGTAGCCATCGGACTGCGGCGTGTCGCCGGCCACCAGCACCGGCTTGCGCCATTGGTCTATCCAGCCCAGGATGGTCCCGGCCTTGCCCTCGTACCAGGTCATCGGGTTCATCAGATAGGGGGTCAGTTCCAGGTCCAGATTGCGTTCCGGCTCATAGCCGCCGCGCTTGATCTGCAAACGCGAGGTGGTCAGCGCGCCGTTCGTTCGGTCTTTCAGCAGCAGGTTGACGCCCAGCACGTTCTGCGGCGGCGCCCGGTAGCCGTAGCGCGGATCGCTGGCCACCATGCGCACCAGTTCTTCGCTGGCCGCGGTCATCACGTAGACGGCGATGCCGTTCTCCTGCAGCTTGGCGTACAGCTCGACCATGCCGGTGAACACGCGCGGCGCCGGCACGCTGCCCTCCACCGGCTTGCCCTGATGGAAATACCTGACCGGCACCGGGGCGCCGCTGGCCATCAGCGCGTCCACCTGGGTCTTGAGTTGGCGCAGCGTCAGTCCGGAAAACACCTGCGCCGCCCAGGGGTAGCAGATCAGTTCGTCTATCTCGCACAGCCGCAGATAGTAGCTGTACAGGCTTTCCGGCCGGTCCGGCTCGTCGCGGAAGGGGATCAGCTTCAAGGACGGGTCCAGCCGCTCGCGGCTCAGCAAGCCCTTGGCCTCCATATAAGGCAGCAGCGCTTCTTCCAGATCATAGCGATAGCTGGTGTTGTCCATGTCGAACACCGCGTATTCGCCCTTATGGGCATTGGCCTTGATCATGGCGTTCAGCCGTTCCGCGATCTTGGGCGGCCAGTGCTTCAGCTCGGTCTCCGCCGCCGCCGGCTGGGTCCAAAGCGCGGCCGACAACAGCAAAGCCCCCAATACTTTAACTTGCTTCATAAGTCCTCCTGAATGTGCTTCGGATGCGGCGGGCCCGCCTTGGAACCTGTTCAAAGTCTGCTGCGCTTCAGCGATACGGCGTTGAAAACCAGCTCAAAATGCTCATGTACCACGTGTACATTCCGCTTTTTCGCTTGTTTTCGCCTTGTCTCGCCCTTGCTCGCGAGACTTTGAACGGCTCTTAAGAAATACCCATGCGCCGCTTGCGCGCGAGGAGGCTCAACGCGGGATCAGGGCCGTGGCCGGGGGGCTAAGCCCCCCATACCTCGCCGAACACCCGCAACCAATTCTCGCCCAGCACTTTGCGGATCTTGCGCTCAGGCCAGCCGGCCCGCAGCATCGCCGCGGTCAGATTGGGCGTTTCGCCTATGGTGCGAATGCCTTCCGGGTTGAGGATGGTGCCGAAATCGGTCAGCCGGCGATACCGGCCTTTGTCGTGGGTGATCCAGTCGAAGAAGCCCTGATCGTAGCCCTGGGTGAAGTCGGTGCCGTAGCCAACGCAGTCTTCGCCCACCAGCGCGATCACGTAATCCATCGCTTCCACGTAGTCGTCCACGGTGGCTTCGATGCCGCGGCGCAGAAAGGGCGGAAACATGGTGACGCCGATGAAGCCGCCGTGATCGGCGATGAAGCGCAGCTCCTCGTCGCTCTTGTTGCGCGGATGCGGCTTGAGGCCCGAGGGCAGGCAATGGGAGTAACAGACCGGCTTTTTCGATTCCAGAACGGCTTCGCGCGAAGTCAGGCCGCCCACATGGGACAGGTCCACCATGATGCCGACGCGGTTCATTTCCACAATGACTTCGCGGCCGAAGCCAGACAGGCCGCCGTCGCGTTCGTAACAGCCGGTGCCGATCAGGTTTTGCGTGTTGTAGCACAGCTGCACCACGCGCACGCCCATGTCGGCGAAGGCTTCGACGGATTCCAGCCTGTCCTCGAAGGCATGGGCGTTCTGAAAACCCAGGATGACGCCGGTGCGGCCCTCCGCCTTGGCGCGGCGGATATCCTCGACGCCGCGCACCAGGGTCAAGAGATCGCCGTGCTCGCGGATCAGCCCTTTCATCTCGGCGATATTGTTCACGGTGTCCTGAAAGCCCTCCCACACCGACACGGTGCAATTGGCGGCGCTCAAGCCGCCGCGGCGCATGTCCTCGAACACCGGCCGCGCCCATTTGGCGATGATCAGTCCGTCTATCACCAGCGCGTCTGCGTGCAAATCCATTGCCATCTCCTTCTAGCTTCTTGTCCACGCCTCGGTCCAACTATCCCGCCGCAGCGCCGCGGACTTTGAATAATTTTTTAAGAACTCTCGCTCAGGACCGCCGCCGGCGCCAACTGCGCCAATTGCGCCCACAGCGGATGGCCGGCGTCTTCCGGCAGCTCGCACACCGCGAAGCCGTAAGGCCGCGCCGCGCGCCGCAACAGCAGCCAGACGTAGTCGGCAAAGCTGCGGCGGCACACCACGAACACACCGTCGCCGTCCAGGCGCAGCACTTGAACCGCCGCCTTGCCCAGCAAGGTGCCGACGCCCTGGCCGGGACGCAGCGCTTCGAAATCGTAGCCGCCCAGATGGCGCAGCACGGCCAGGTGCGGCTCGCCGCACAGGTAGACGGCGGTGAAGCCGCCGCTGACGTCCAGCGCCTGGGCGAACAAGCGCTGCTCGGCAAAGCCCCGCTCCAATGCCGGCAGCCAGCCGGCCAGGCGCTGGCGGCGGCTGATCAGCAGCCATTCGTCCGGCGACAGCCACAGCAGCGCGCCGCCCTCCCCCTGGCTCAAGGTCTTGGGCCGGCGCGGCGGCTCCAGCCCGGTGATCCGCGCCGTCAGCTCGAAAAACCCGGCCTCGGCACCGTCGCCGCGCAGCAGCGCGTAGCCCAGATTGGGCGCTTCATTGCCCCAGACGCGGCCGTCGGCGCGGCGCGCTTCGGCCGCTTCCGGCAAATCCAGATGCCGCAAGGGCGATTCCAGCACAGGCTTGAATGTGGATTCAGACATGCTGACGCTCTCCTTCCTTGTCGACGAAGACCGCGGACGCCACCCGCGCCGGCGCGCTATGGCCCTGCCACCACACGTGCACGGTGTCGCCTTCGCGGCGGACGCCGTCCTTCAACACCGCCATGGCGATGGAGCGGCCCAGGCATTCGCTGTGGTAGCTGGAGGTGACATGGCCCTGCATCGCCGCCGGCGCGGCGTCCTTGCCGTCGTTGAGGATTTGCGCGCCTTCCGGCAACACCAGCCGCGGGTCCTCCGTCAGCAGGCCCACCAACTGTTTGCGGCCCGCGCCGGCGGTGTCGGCGCGCAGCAAGGAGCGGCGGCCGAGGAAGCTGAACGGCTTTTTCATGCCCACCGCCCAGCCCATGGCCAGATCGTTGGGGCTCATCGAGCCGTCGCTGTCCTGGCCGACGATGATGAAGCCCTTCTCGGCGCGCAAGACGTGCATGGCCTCGGTGCCGTAGGGCGTGATGCCGAACTCGGCCCCGGCCCGCATCGCCTCCTCCCACAGATAACGGCCGTAGCCGGCGTCCACATTGATCTCGTAAGCCAGTTCGCCGGAGAAGCTGATGCGGAACACCCGCGCCGGCACGCCGGCCACGGTGCCGACGCGGCCCTCCATGAACCGGAAGGCCTGAGGGTCGAGATCAATATCCGTGCACAGCTTGCGCAGCACCTCCCGGCTTTGCGGGCCCACCAGCGCCGTGGTGGCCCAGTGATCGGTGATGGAGCTGAAGCGCACCTTGAGTTCCGGCCATTCGGTCTGGTGCCAGCGCTCCAGCCAGCTGTAAACCCGGGCCGCGCCGCCGGTGGTGGTGGTCATGTGGAAATGGTCGTCCGCCAGGCAGGCGGTGACGCCGTCGTCCATCACCATGCCGTTTTCGTCCAGCATCAGCCCATAGCGGCATTTGCCCGGCTCCAGCTTGCTCCAGGCGTTGCTGTAGACGCGGCCCAGAAACTCGCGCGCGTCCGGGCCGCGCACATCGATCTTGCCCAGGGTGGAGGCGTCCATCACCGCCACCCCCTGGCGGGCGGCGCGGCATTCGCGGCGCACCGCCGCGTGCAGGTCCTCGCCCGGCCGCGGGAAATACCAGGGCCGCAGCCACTGCCCCACCAGCTCGTATTCGGCCCCGCGCGCGGTATGGCTGTCGTGCATGGCGGTGTAGCGGCGCGGGTCGAAAGTTTCTCCGACATGGACGCCGGCCAGCGCGCCGAAGCTGACCGGGGTGTAGGCCGGCCGGTAGGTGGTGGTGCCCACCTCGGCGATGGGCTTGCCCAGCGCCTCGGCGGCGATGGCGAAGCCGTTGACGTTGGACAGCTTGCCCTGATCGGTGCCGAAGCCCAGCGCGGTGTAGCGCTTGACGTGCTCGATGGAGCGGTAGTTTTCGCGCACCGCCAGATGGATGTCGGCGGCGGCCACGTCGTTCTGGAAATCGACGAAGGCCTTGGCGCCGACGCCTTCGCGCCGCCCGTCCGGCAAGCGGAAGATTTCACGCGGCGCGGCCACCTCCTCCGCCTCCACCCGCGGCGCGGCGCCCAGACCGCGCTGGCTTCCCCAGCCAAGCTGGGCCAGCATGGCGGCATGGCATTGGGCCAGGGCCTCGCCCAGCTCCCAGCGCCCGGTGACCGCGCCCACGCAGACGACGCCGGGCCGGCCCGCGTCCGGGCAAACGAAGGACAGACGGTCCGGACGCCACAGCGGACGGCCGCCGTTGTGGCAGAACAGATGCACGGTGGCGCTGAGCCCGCCGGAGGAGAGCACGCCGTCCAGCTCCAGCCGCGGCCCCTTGCCGGCCACGCTCCGGCCATCCGCGGCCAGCTTCACC
Source organism: Chromobacterium sp. FG22 (assembly GCF_057809415.1). NCBI lineage: Bacteria > Pseudomonadati > Pseudomonadota > Betaproteobacteria > Neisseriales > Chromobacteriaceae > Chromobacterium > Chromobacterium sp. FG22. Next base: position 12,722 of record NZ_JBMDJX010000015.1, read on the forward strand.
AAGTCCGCGCCGCTGACGCCGGCGCCGCCGTTCACCCGGGCGATGCCGTAACCGGCCAGCAACTCCACGCCGGCATTCTGCGCGGCGCGGCTGCGCCAGGCCGCCGCGCCGGCTGGGCGAGCATCGGCCAGCGTCACCGCCGCCCCGGCCAAGGCCAGCTCCAGCGCCGCGTCGTAGGCGGCGTCGTTCTGGGTCTGCAGCAGCAGCCGGCGCCCCACCGCCACGCCGTAACGGTTCAAATAACTGTGGCCGGCGGCGGCAGTCATCACCCCGGGCAGATCGTTGTTGCCGAACACCAGCGGCCGTTCGATGGCGCCGCTGGCCAAGACCAGTTGGCCCGCGCGTATCTTGTGCAGGCGCTGGCGCGGCCGGGCCGGATCGCGCTCGGACGGCGGCAGGTGGTCCTGCAACAACTCCACCGCCAAGGCCAGATTGCCCTCATGCAAGGCGAAGACGGTGGCGCGCGGCAAGCGCTGGACATTGGGCAGCGCCGCCAGCTCCTGCAAGCGCTGCTGCGTCCATTCCATCGCCTCCAGGCCGTCGATGCGCAGCCGGCGCTCGCTCAGCAGCCAGCCGCCCATCTCCGCCTGTTCGTCCAGCAGCAGCGTTTTCAGGCCGGCGCGCCCCGCCAGCGTGGCCGCCCACAAGCCGGCCGCGCCGCCGCCCACCACCAGCAGGTCCACGTGGTGGTGCAGATGATCGTAATGCTCCGGGTCCGGCAGCCGCGGCGCTTGGCCGTAACCGGCGGCTTCGCGGATGCGGCGCTCGTAAAACGGCCAGGCCCCCGCCGGCTGCATGAAGGTCTTGTAATAAAAACCCGGCGGCATGAAACGCTCCAGCCGGCCCAGCGCGCCCTTGAGCCGCATGCCCCAGGACGCGTCCCCCAAGCCGCTGAAGGCCTGCAAGCCTTGGTACAGCTCCACCTGGGTGGCTTTGAGATCCGGCGTGCTCAAGGCGCCGCTTTCCAGCTGGATCAAGGCGTTGGGCTCTTCCGCGCCAAAACCGACGATGCCGCGCGGCCGGCCGTACTTGAAGCTGCGGCCCAATAGCCGCACGCCGTTGGCCAGCAGCGCCGAGGCCAGGGTGTCGCCGGCGAAGCCGTGATAGGCCGCGCGGTCCAGGGTGAAGACCAGCGGCCGATTGCGGTCGATGCGCTCGCCGGGACGATGGATGCGATAGCCGCTCACGCCTGATCCTCCTGCAAATAACGGGCCTTGCCCTCGGCCAGCGTCCAGCTGCCGGCGATCTCGTAGCTGACGGTGTGACGCCGGACGGCGAACACCTTGCGGCAGCCGGCGGCGTGCTGCCATTGCTCCCAATGCCAGCCGCGCGGGTTCTTGCGGCAGAACAGGTAATCGCCCCAGGCCTCGTCGTCCACCTGCTCCGGCGCCGCCGGGCGGACGATGAAGGCCTCCCCGGCGTAGTCGAACTCCTCCTCCTCCCGCGCCTCCCCGCAATGCGGGCAATGAATCAGCAGCATCGGCGTCTCCCTCAATGCGCCACGGCGGCGGCGCCGTGTTCGTCTATCAAGCGGCCGGAGGCGAAGCGCTCCAGCGAAAAAGCCGCGTTCAGCGGATGCGGCTGGTCATGAGCGATGGTGTGGGCGAATACGTGGCCGGAACCCGGCGTGGCCTTGAAGCCGCCGGTGCCCCAGCCGCAGTTGAAATACAGGCCCTGGATCCGGGTCTTGCCGATGATGGGGCAGGCGTCCGGCGACACGTCCACGATGCCGCCCCACTGCCGGTTCATCCGCAGCCGCGAGAAGGACGGAAACAGCTCGACGATGGCCGCCGCCGTGTGCTCGATCACATGCGGGCTGCCGCGCTGGCCGTAACCCAGATAGCTGTCTATGCCCGCGCCTATCACCAGTTCGCCCTTGTCCGACTGGCTGATGTAGCCGTGCACCGCGCCGGACATCACCACCGTGTCCAGGCAGGGTTTCAGCGATTCGGACACAAAGGCCTGCAAGGGGTGGCTTTCCAGCGGCAGCCGCAAGCCGGCCATCCGCGCCAGCGTGGAACTGTTGCCGGCGGCCACGCAGCCCACCTTGTCGGCGCGGATCTCGCCGCGCCCAGTTCGCACCCCGCGCACCCGGCCGCCCTCGATCAACAAGCCGGTCACTTCGCACTCCTCGATGATGTCCACGCCCAATTCGCTGGCGGCGCGGGCGAAGCCCCAGGCCACCGCGTCATGGCGCGCCACCCCGCCGCGCGGCTGATAGCTGGCGCCCAGGATCGGATAGCGGACGTCGCCGCCGATGGCGATCAAGGGCACCCGCTCCTTGATCTCCCGCGGGGACAGCACCTCGGCGTCCACGCCGTTGAGCAGGTTGGCGTTGACCCGGCGCTCGATGTCGCGCATGTCCTGCAGGCTGTGGCCCAGGTTCATCACTCCGCGCTGGCTGAACATCACATTGAAGTTCAACTCCTGGGACAGGCCCTCCCACAGCTTGAGCGCGTGCTCGTACAGCTGCGAAGACTCGTCCCACAGATAGTTGGAGCGGATGATGGTGGTGTTGCGCGCGGTGTTGCCGCCGCCCAGATAGCCTTTTTCCAGCACCGCCACCTTGCGGACGCCGTACATGCGGGCCAGGTAATAGGCGGTGGCCAGGCCGTGGCCGCCGCCGCCGACGATGATGACGTCGTAGCTGCTTTCCGGCTGCGGACTGCGCCAGGCCGGCTGCCAGCCCTGGTGATGCCCAAGCCCGTGCCGGATCAGGCTCCACAGCGAATATCGGTTTGCCATCTGCGCTCCCGCCGCCGGGCCGCCATGGGCCCGCGCCGCTGCTGTCGAGGTTGAGGAAGGCCTCATTCTCAGGGCGACGCCGCCGGCGCATTTGGCTGGAAAGGACGGCCTCTTGCCCGCACGCGACACGGCGATGTCCAAAATCCACGCAAAGCGGACGCATGGCGGACAGCGCGCGCGCGGGACAAGGCCTAGATTGGCCCGTGCCGCCCCACAAACAGGACACGCCAATGACCTCAGACGCCCCCTCCTACGTGCTCAGCTTCGCCTGCCGCAGCGCCTCCGGCCAGGTGGCCGGCTTCTCCGCCTTGCTGGAACAGCAAGGCTGTTATATCGATGAACTGGCGGTGTTCGACGACGCCCGCAGCCGGCGCTTCTTCGTGCGCTGCGTCTTCCACCCGGAGCGGCCGGACTTCGCCCCGGAACGGCTGGCCGACGGCATGGCGCGGATGAGCGGCCACTATCAAGACCTGCAATGGCGGCTGCACGACCGGCGCCAGCGCGCGCGGGTGCTGATCATGGTGTCCAAACTGGACCACTGCCTGAACGATTTGCTCTATCGCCAGAAGATGGGCGATCTGGACATGACGGTGGCCGCCGTCGTCTCCAATCACCGCGACCTCGCCCCTATCGCCGAGGCCTACGGCCTGCCCTTCCACCATCTGCCGCTCACCCCGGACAACAAGCCGCGCCAGGAAGCCGCGCTGCTGGCGCTGATGGAGGACAGCCGGGCGGAACTGCTGGTGCTGGCCCGCTATATGCAGGTGCTCTCCAGCGCCGCCGCCGCAAAACTGGCCGGCCGCGCCATCAATATCCATCACTCCTTCCTGCCCGGCTTCAAGGGGGCGCGGCCGTATCAGCAGGCGCACGAGCGCGGCGTCAAACTGATAGGCGCCACCGCCCACTACATCACCGACGATCTGGACGAAGGCCCGATCATCGAACAAGTGGTGGAACGGGTGGACCACGCCTACAGCCCGGAGCAGTTGCAGGCCGCCGGCCGCGACATGGAGTGCCAGGCGCTGGCGCGCGCGGTGCGCTGCCACTTGGAGCGCCGCGTCTTCATCACCGAGCGGCGCACTGTGGTGTTGCGCTGACAGTTGTTCGCCTGGCAGGAACTTTGTCTATTGCAACGCAACAAAAGCAGGGTACAGTAGCCAGTTATCCGTCATACCAACCAAGAGGTGCCGTATGTGGTCGCAAACAGCCGTCTGGTCCAAGCTCTTCTCCTCCAACCCGGTCGCCGACTACTGGCGCGACGCCTGCGAGCGCAGCATCCTCTACTGGGACGTGCTGCATGACCGCGGCGCGGACTATCTGCAACACGTGCAAAGCGGCAAGCCGCCGGTCTTGGTGTTCGACTACAAAATCATCCTGGACGGCCGCAGCCTGCCGGACCCGGCCAACTACGCGCTGGCAGCCATCCTGCCGCCGGCCGGCTGCCCGGCCACCAATCCGGCGCTGCGCCCCTTCGTGGTGATAGACCCGCGCGCCGGCCACGGCCCCGGCATCGGCGGCTTCAAGATGGACAGCGAAATCGGCATCGCGCTGCAACAGGGCCACCCCTGCTACTTCATCATGTTCTTCCCCCAGCCTGTGCCCAGCCAGACCATAGAAAGCGTCAGCCGCGCCGAATACGTCTTCCTCGGCAAGGTCAGGGAACTGCATCCGGACAGCGACGGCAAGCCCTTCGTCATCGGCAACTGCCAGGGCGGCTGGGCGCTGGCCATGCTGGCCTCGGTGGCGCCGGAGCTGTGCGGCCCCATCCTGCTGGCCGGCACCCCGCTGTCCTACTGGGCCGGCGTCACCGGCAAATACCCGATGCGCTACTCCGGCGGCATGCTGGGCGGCACCTGGACCGCCTCGCTGGCCGGCGATCTGGGCAACGGCAAGTTCGACGGCGCCCATCTGGTCAACAACTTTGAAAAGCTGGACCCGGCCAACACCCTGTGGAAGAAGCCCTACAATCTGTACGCCAAGGTGGACACCGAGCGCGAACGCTATCTGGGCTTTGAACGCTGGTGGGGCGGCCACTACCTGCTGAACAAGCAGGAAATGGAATGGATTTCCCAGCAGCTCTTCGTGGGCAACCACCTGGTGGAAGGCAAGATCGTCAGCAGCGACCAGCACCGCGTGGACATGCGCAACATCCGCTCCCCCATCATCGTGTTCGCCTCCTGGGGCGACAACATCACCCCGCCGCAGCAAGCGCTGAACTGGATACCGGACCTGTACGACAACGCGGAAGACATCCGCGACAACGAACAAACCATCATTTACTGCCTGCACAACAAGGTGGGCCACCTGGGCATCTTCGTCTCCGCCGGCATCGCCAACCGCGAACACAGCGAATTCGCCAGCGCGCTGGACCTGATCGACGTGCTGGCCCCCGGCCTGTACGAAGCCATCATCGAAGACGTGGCCCCCGGCACCCCCGGTCAGGAATACATCAAAGGCCGCTACATCATCCGTTTCGAAGCGCGCGAAGTGGCCAACATCCTGGCCCTGGACGACGGCCGCGAAGACGAACAAGCCTTCGAAGTGGTGCGCCGCGTCTCCGAGATCAACCAAGGCGTTTACAACCGCTTCATCTCCCCCGCGCTCCAGGCCGTCAGCAGCGAAGCCAGCGCCCAATGCCAGCGCCAACTCAACCCGGCGCGGCTGGAACGCACGCTGATCTCCCCGCTCAACCCCTGGCTCAGCTGGCTCAAGCCCGCCGCCGAATACGTGCGCGCCCATCGCCATCCGGTGAGCGTGGACAACCCGCTGTGGCGGCTGCAAGAACAATGGTCCGGCTGGATGGCGCAAAGCCTGGACCGCTACCGCGACCTGCGCGACGCCGCCACCGAACACTGCTTCAAGGCCGTGTACGAATCCCCGTGGCTGGCCTCCGTCGTGGGCGTCCAGCCGGCCCGCGAAACCCGCGCCGCCCGCTGCGACAGCTGGGAGAAACGGGAACGGTTGCAACTCAAGCGCCAAACGCTGGACCCCGCCTACGAAACCGGCACCCTGGCAGACGGCTTCGTGCGCCTGCTCACCTACGTGGCGATTGGCCGCGGCATCATAGACGAGCGCCCGTTCAACGCCATCCGCCGCATCATGCGCGACATCCGCCACGAACACCCGCTGACCCTGATGCAGCTGAAAGAAATCGCCCGCAAGCAAGTCTTCCTGGTGCGGCTGGACGAAGCCCGCGCGCTGGCCGGCCTGCCCAAGCTGCTGCCGGAAGAACACCGCCGCCGCCAAGCCTGGCAGCTGGCGCACGAACTGCTGGCGCTCAGCGGCGATATCGCCCCGGAACAACAGCAGCGGCTGGACCAAGTGGCGCACGCGCTGCAACTGGACACCCGCGCGCCGTCGGCTCCGGCCATCCTGCCGCCCACAGAGCCCGTAGCGACAAGCGCAAGCGCTCCCGCCGCGGCGCCCGCCGTCAAAGCCAGCGCGCCGGCCAAGAAAGCGGCCGCTCCGCGCAAACCGGCCGCCAAAGCCCCGGCCAAAGCAGCGACGGCCGACAAGCCCAGCGCCGCCGTCAAACCCGCCGGCAGCACGCCGCCGGTTGCGGCCAAGCCGGCCTCAAGCAAGCCCGCGGCGGCCAAAACCGCCAAAGCGCCTGCCGCCAAGGCATCCGCAGCCAAAACCCCGGCCACGCGCAAACCCGCCGCCGGCAAGGACGCGGCCAAGCCCAAAACGCCGAGCAACTAAGCATCAGCCAGCGCAAAAACGCCCGGACAGCCAAACCGCCGTCCGGGCGTTTTCATGTTGATATCGCACTGCAACATTTTTGCCTCGCCCCATGTATACAGTCGTTGACTGAACAATACAGCAAACGCTAATATCCTTGCCTGCTGCGGGAGAGAGGGGCATGCGCCCCCGCCGAAGACGCAAACTCCCATAATCGCTCAGGCAACAGTACCGCAGCCCATGGATACCAGCCGATTGGAGAGAGGCCCTAAGCGCCCGTTCATCATCTGCTACGCTTCAGCGAGAGCGCGTCGGATGATGTGACCGGCCCTTAGCCGCCCACCGAAGGGGCAAGTGACACCCGGCAAGGCCCGCACACAGGCCGCGCCCGTCATCTAACTCTCAGGTAAAAGGACAAGGGGAGAGGCAATGCCGGCAGCGCCGCGCCGATGCGCGGCCCGCCGGCCGTGCTCAGAACGTGCTCACGATCTCGCGAGCAAGGACGAGACAAGGCGAAAACAGCTGAGAAAGCGGAATGTACTCGTGGTACATGAGCATTTCGAAGCGGGTTTCAACGCCGTATCGTCGCAGCGCAGCAGATCGTGCACCAGCTCTCAAGGAAAACCCGTGTTCGAAACTCTTGCCCAGGCTGCGCGCCACCTGGCATGGCCCGCCCATTGCCAACCCCTTTTCCCACCCGGCTTCGCCGCGCATCTCGGCGCCAGCCTGTTTGACCATTGCAACTACATGCTTACCCTGATCTATCTGATCGCCATCACCGCGGAAGCGATGACCGGCGCGTTGGCGGCCGGCCGCCGCAATATGGACATCTTCGGCGTTACCGTCATCGCCTTCCTCACCGCCCTGGGCGGCGGCACCGTGCGCGACATCGTGCTGGGCCGCTACCCGATAGGCTGGACCCAACACCCGGAATATGTCGGCCTCGTCATCGCCGGCGGCCTGGCCGCTGTGTTCGTGGCCCGCTATATGAAACGCCTGAGCCGCGTCTTCCTGGTGCTGGACGCGCTGGGCCTGATCGCCTTCACCATCATAGGCTGCGGCGTGGCCCAGTCCATGGACTACCACCCGGTGGTGGTGGTGATGGCCGGCATGATCACCGGCATTGCCGGCGGCATCCTGCGCGACGTGCTGTGCAACCGCGTGCCGGTGGTCTTCCGCCAGGAGCTGTACGCCAGCGTCTCCTTCGCCGTGGCCCTGCTCTACCTGGGCCTGATCAAGCTGGGCGTGCCGCATGATCTCAACGTGCTGGCCAGCTTCGCCGTCGGCCTCGCCATCCGCCTGGCCGCCATCTGGCGCGAATGGCGGCTGCCGGTGTTCATGTACCGGCATGATCTGCACTAACTAAGCGCATCTGTTTACCGCTGCCGGCATCAGGATTGAATCCCCGCCAGCAGCAGGAACAAGGCCGCCTGGCTGGACACGCCCAGCTTGGCGTACAGATGGCGGCGGTGCACCTTGGCGGTTTCCAGCGAAATGCCCAGCTCGCGCGCCACGCCCTTGGTGGAGTGGCCGCCGAGTATCAGCAGCGCCACCTCCACCTCCCGCTTGGTCAACGGCGAGGAGCCCTGCGCGCGCAGCGCCTCCTCCAGTTCCCGGCGGCTCTGCCTGCCCGTCCTGGCCGCCGGCTGACGCAGCCCTTCGTCCAGACGCGCGGCCAGCCGTGACAAGGGCAATAGCCAGGGGGCGAACAGATTGCAAACGCCCAGTTCCTGCTCGCTGAAGCGGCGTTTGCTGCCCAGCGACAGGGACAGCACGCCCTCCGGCAACACTTGCAGAAACTGGATTTCATCCGCCACCACATTGCGCGAAAAGTAACGGCGAAAGTACTCCGTCTCCCGGAAACGGTCCGGCGCCACCTCGTCCAGCCGGTACACGCCGGCGGCCGGGCGCTTCAGCGCAAAACCGTAAAACGGGTCCAGCAGATACAGGCCGCGCCGGTAGTCGGCGAACAAATCGTCGGCGGCGTAATTGGCCGCGTGATCCGCCAGCACCCACGGCGGCGCCTCCTGGCGAAACAGCACCGCCACCCAAGTATCGAAACTCAGGCGTTCCCGTAGAAACGCGGCCAACCCTTGCCAAAAGGCCGCGTTGTCGACGCCGTCCAACAAGCGCCCCAATTGCTGGTGAAACACCAGATCCGCCACATTCAGCTGCATGCCAGCTACCCCGATCAGGTTAGTCCCGCCTTCCGCTCTAACGCTTTCGCGTGATGTCCGCCGCCAAGGCGACTGACTAGTATGGCTCCAGCCTGCGCGACAAGACCAGCCGTGATGTGAGCGCTTCCCCCACCCCGTCGCGCCGCCTGAACAGGAGTGATCGCCATGCCCACGCAGGATCTGTCCTACTGGCAAGGCCGCGCCGCCGATTTGCGCCCGCCTTGCCTCGCCTTCATCAACGGCCGCTTCGTGCCCGCCGCCAACCAGCGCACCTTCACCGACATCAGCCCCATCCATGGCCGGCCCCTGGCCGAGATCGCCCGCTGCGGCGAGGCCGATGTCGAACGGGCGGCGCGGGCCGCCCGCGCCAGCTTCGAATCCGGCGTCTGGTCGCGCTGTCACCCGCGCCAGCGCAAGACCGTGCTACAAAAACTGGCGGCGCTGATCCGCCGGCATGGCGACGAACTGGCGCTGCTGGACTGCCTGGACATCGGCAAGCCCATTGCCGATGCGCTCCATATCGATGTGCCGGGCGCCGCCGGCGTGTTCGACTGGTACGCCGAAGCCGCCGACAAGCTGTACGGCGAGGCCGCCCCTGGCGCCGACGACGCGCTGGCCCTGATCACCCGGGAACCGCTGGGCGTGGCGGCGGCGGTGATCCCGTGGAATTTCCCGCTGGACATGGCGGCGTGGAAGCTGGCGCCGGCGCTGATGGCCGGCAATAGCGTGATCCTGAAGCCGGCCGAGCAATCCCCGCTGTCGGCCTTGCGCCTGGCCCAACTGGCCCAGGAGGCCGGCCTGCCGGACGGCGTGCTCAACGTCTTGCCGGGCTACGGCGACGAGGTGGGGCGGCCGCTGGGCCTGCACCCGGACGTGGATTGCCTGAGCTTCACCGGCTCCAGCGAAGTGGGCAAAACCTTTCTGCGCTACGCGGCGGACTCCAATATGAAAAGAGTGGCGCTGGAATGCGGCGGCAAAAGCCCCAATCTGGTGTTCGACGACTGCGACCTGGACGCCGCCGCCCGGCGCGCCGCCTTCGGCGTTTTCTTCAATCAGGGCCAGGTGTGCTCGGCCAACTCGCGGCTCTTGCTGCAACGCTCCATTCAAGACGCCTTCCTGGAACGCCTGCTGCGCGAGGCGGCCGCGCTGCAACCGGGCAACCCGCTGGACCCGGCCACCCGCAGCGGCTGCATCGTCGACGCCCGCCAGGCGGAGCGCATCATGGCCCACATCGACCAAGCCCGCCGCCAAGGCGCCCGCCTGCTGTGCGGCGGCGAGCGCTTCAGCCTGGACGGCGGCGACTGCTACATCCGCCCCACCGTCTTCACCGATGTCCGCCCGGACATGGCGCTGGCGCGCGAGGAAGTCTTCGGCCCGGTGTTGGCGGTGATGCCCTTCGACAGCGAAGCCGAGGCCGTGGCCATCGCCAACGACAGCCCTTACGGCTTGGCCGCCTCGGTGTGGACCCGGGACCTGTCGCGCGCCCACCGCGTGGCGCGCCGGCTACGCGCCGGCACCGTCTCGGTCAACACCGTGGACGCGCTGGACCCCGGCCTGCCGTTTGGCGGCTGCAAGCAGTCCGGCTTTGGCCGCGACCTGTCGCTACACGCCATCGACCACTACACCCACCTCAAAACCACCTGGGTGCAATGGCAAGACGAATAAGCGCCGTCCCGCAGTCGGCACAACAAGATAGTAGGAGACACACCATGCGCACACCGCAAGCCCACCTTGCTCCGCCGCCGGCCCCCGCCCCTTTTCGCGCCAGCCTGGGCCTCGCCCCGCTGCTCGCCGTCGCCATCGGCCTCGTCGTATCCCAAGGCGTGATGGTGCTGATGCTGCAAGGCGCCGGCATGGCCGGCATCGGCTTTCTGATCCCGCTGAGCCTGGCCTTCCTGCTGGCGCTCTGCTACGCCGTATCCTTCTCCGAACTGGCGCTGATGATTCCCCGCGCCGGCAGCCTCAGCAGCTACACCGAGGTGGCCCTGGGCCAGTTCCCCGCCATCCTGGCCACCTTTTCCGGCTATGTGGTGGTGGCGATGTTCGCGCTGTCGGCCGAACTCCTGCTGCTAGACCGCATCGTCAACCAGGTCTACCCCGGCGTCTTTCCCCTCAACAGCGTCGCCTACGGCGTGCTGCTGATCTTCACCCTGCTCAATCTGCTGGGCATTGATGTATTCGCCCGCCTGCAATCGGCGCTGGCCCTGGTGATGATCGTCGCGCTGCTGGCGCTGGGCAGCACCGCGCTGAGCGGCGGCGGCCCGCCGGCGCTGGCCCAGGCCGCCAACAGCGACTGGAACCCGCTGGGCGCCGGCGTGCTGACGCTGGGAGCGCTGGCGATCTGGGGTTTTGTCGGCGCGGAATTCACCTGCCCGCTGGTGGAGGAAAGCCGCCGCCCGCAACGCGACATCCCGCTGGCGATGATGCTGGGCCTCAGCGTGATCTTCATCACCATCGCCCTCTACTGCATGGGCGCTCTCTACCACCTGCCGCGCGCCGCCCTGACCGCAGCGCCGCTGCCGCACCTGCAATACGCCACCGCGCTGCTGGGCCAGGCCGGCAAGCTGACCGTGGTGGTGATCGCCTTCACCGCCACCTGCAGCACGCTCAACAGCTCCCTGGCGGCGGTGCCGCGCATGCTGTACGGCATGGCCTGCAACGGCCAGGTCTTTCCCCAGTTCAAACAGCTGAGCCGGCGCTACCGCACCCCATGGGTGGCGGTACTCTTCGTCGCCCTGATCACCGGCGCGCCGGTGCTGCTGATGGGAGACGACCCCGACACCATAGGCCTGCTGTTGCTGGCGGCGGCCATCGCCTGGCTGCTGGCCTACATCATCTGCCACCTGGACGTGATCGCCCTGCGCCGCCGCTACCCCGCGCTGGCCCGCCCCTTCAAAACCCCGTTCTACCCGCTGCCGCAATGCCTGGGCATCGTCGGCATGCTGATCGCCATCTACCACGTGTCGCCCAGCCCGGACATGAGCGCCGCCATCTTCGCCAGCGCCGGCCTCGTGCTGGGCCTGGTGTCCTTGATCGCCGTCCTGTGGATCAAGCTGGTGATGCGCAAGCCGCTGTTCCGCCCGGAACCATTGGACCAGGCGCTGACCCGGCACTAGCCAAACGCCAAACGCCAAACGCCAAACGCCTAACGCCGGGCCTGGCCCGGCCCCATCCCCAAGCAGGAGACCGTCATGACCGCTTCCACGCCCCGCCGCAGCACCCGCGACTACCAGCAACTGGACGCCGCCCACCACATCAACGCCTTTCTAGACCAGAAAGCCCTGAACCAGGAGGGCCCGCGGGTAATGGCCGAGGGCCGGGGCGTGTATCTGTGGGACACCGACGGCAAGCGCTATCTGGACGGCATGTCCGGCCTGTGGTGCACCCAGGTGGGCTACGGCCGGCAGGAGCTGATTGCCGCCGCCGCCCGGCAGCTGCAACAGCTCAGCTACTACAATGTGTTCTTCCACACCACCCACCCGGCGGTGAACGAACTCTCCGAGCGGCTGTTCTCCCTGCTGCCCGGCGACTACCGCCACGTGATCTACACCAACTCCGGCTCCGAATCCAACGAGCTGCTGATCCGCTGCGTGCGCCGTTATTGGGACGTGATGGGCAAGCCGGACAAAAAAATCTTCATCGGCCGCCACAACGGCTACCACGGCTCCACCGTGGGCAGCGCCAGCCTGGGCGGCATGAAGTTCATGCACGAGATGGGAGACCTGCCCATCCCCGGCGTGGAGCACATCGGCGAGCCCTACTGGTTCGCCCACGGCGGCGGGCTGAGCCCGGAAGCGTTTGGCCGTCAATGCGCGCAAGAGCTGGAAGACAAGATTCTGGCGCTGGGCGCCGACAAGGTGGCCGCCTTCGTGGCCGAACCCTTCCAGGGCGCCGGCGGCATGATCTTCCCGCCGGACAGCTATTGGCCGGAAATCCAGCGCATCTGCCGCCAATACGAGGTGCTGCTATGCGCCGACGAGGTGATAGGCGGCTTTGGCCGCACCGGGGAATGGTTCGCCCACCAGCATTTCAACTTTCAACCGGACACGCTCAGCATCGCCAAGGGCCTGACCTCCGGCTACATCCCCATGGGCGGCCTGGTGCTGTCGCGCCGCATCGGCGAAACGCTGGTGGAGCAAGGCGGCGTCTTCGCCCACGGCCTGACCTACTCCGGCCACCCGGTGGCCGCCGCCGTGGCGCTGGCCAACCTGGGCGTGCTGCAAGACGAAGGACTGGTCGAGCGCGCCAGGACGGACACCGGCCCCTATCTGCAAACCTGCCTGCGCGAGGTGTTTGGCCAGCACCCGCTGGTGGGCGAAATCCAGGGCGCCGGTCTGGTGGCGGCCTTGCAGTTCTGCCGCGACAAAACCACGCGGCAGCGCTTCGCCGACGAAACCGACATCAGCTGGCGCTGCCGCAGCATAGGCTTTGATGAGGGCGTGATCCTACGCTCCACGCTTGGCCGCATGATCATGGCGCCGGCGCTGGTGATCAGCCGCGGCGAGATCGACGAACTCATAGACAAGACCCGCATCGCCGTGGACCGCACCGCGGAGGAGATGGGCCTGCGCTAGCGGGATGGATAAGCGCGCGGCTAGGCCAGGCTGCTGCCTGGCCTTTTCATTTGAAAACTTGGAAAAATCTGACGAGAAAACCACCAAACCAAGCTATTCGCCACTTAGAACAGCTTTGCATCAACCGATGCCGCCTCTATTCAGCGGAATAAGCCAGCCTGTCCCTGAGACGGGCGATGATGTCCATTCGCTCATGCAAGACGGCAAGAATCAAAGCCGGACCGTTCACCCGAGGAAGGCAGAAAATGTAATGGCGCCCAGCCGCCTTCACCCTTAAACCGGGAAGCAGCGAACTCATATCCTTGAACACCCCTTTGCCAGTTGCCACAGCGGCGGCGGCCTTCTCGATCTGCTCGATATAGGTCCGACACTGCGAATCGCCCCAGTGCTTAGCGGTGTAGCGAGCGAGCTCTCGAATATCGGCGGCGGCGCTCTTGGTAAGGATATAAGGCCTGCTCACACAGACTTGCTCGATGCCAGCGCTTCACCGGCAATATCGGTGATGCTGCGGTCGATCACCTCCCCGCTCTGCGCCTCGGCCATGCGGAGGGCCAGCAGCGCTTTCAAATCTTCAAGCGCCTGGCCCTCGTCGGATGCCGAAGGAAACAGCCGCTCAAGAGCGTACTGCTTGATCGTTTTACCTTGCAACGCGGCCGCCGCCTTGAGAGCCTGGTGCTGCTGCTCGGTCACATCAATGGTCAAACGACTCATGGCCTATTACTCCAGATAGATAGATCAGTACCACATTATCACAAATGTGTTTTTGTGGATGAACAAACGGCCAAAGTCCCCTCAGAGCCTGTTCAAAGCCTCGCGAGCAAGAGCGAGACAAGGCGAAAACGAGCGAAAAAGCGGAATGTACAAGTGGTACATGAGCATTTTGAGCTCGGTTTCAACGCCGTATCGCCGAAGCGCAGCAGACTTTGAACAGGTTCTTAGGGCGTCCCTCGTCGGCAGCGCCTCCCAATAATTGCAAACACAGCTCGCGCACCGCCTCCGCCTTGCGCGTCAGCCTCAAGGCCTGCGGCCAGGCCAGCATGATGGGCAGCCGCGGCACCTCGTCGGCAATATCCAGGCAGGCCAGCTTGCCGCCGCCGTAAGCCAGGTCCACCTCCGGTCGCAAATTGAGCAAGGCGTAGCCGAAGCCCGCCGCCACCAGCCCGCGCGCCAGCTCGAAATTGATGGTGCGCAGCCCCACTTTCGGCTCCAGCCGCTGCTGCCGGAACAAGGACAGGAAATACTCGCGGCTGTGCGGCAGGTCCAGCAGTACCAAGGGCTCCGCCGCCAGCTCCGCCAGCGACACCTTGCCGCGCCCGGCCAGCGGATGATCCCCCGCCACCAAGGCGTAAGGACGCGCGCCGGACAGCGGCAGCTTGTGCAAGCCTTCCGGCAGCCCCAGGTCATAGGCCAAAGCCAGCTCGATCCGCCCGTCCGCCAGCGCCTCCCGCAGCTGCCGAGCGTCGCCCTCCAGCAAATCCACTTCCAACTCCGGGTGAGCGTCGCGCAAAGCGGACAACAGCCGCGGCAGCAAGATGGGCGCGATGGTGGTGAAACAGCCCAGCGTCACCCGGCCGCGCAAGGACTGGCTGATCTCCTGCGCTTGCGGCGTCAAATCCTCCGCCTGCTTCAGCAACTGACGCGCGGCGGCGATGAAGCTGCGCCCGGCCGGCGTCAGCGACACCCCGCGCGCGTGGTGGCGCATGAACAGCTGCAGGCCGAACACCTCCTCCAGCTGGGCGATGGCGCTGGACACGCCGGGCTGCGACGTGTGCAGCGCCTTGGCCGCCTCAGTGACGCTGCCGTGATCCGCCACGGCGACCAGATAAGCCAATTGCCTCAGGGTGTATTGCATAATTAAAAATTATCCAATGCAGAAGATATAACTATTTTCCGTATCCAGACTGGCTTCGTAGACTGCCCTTGTCAAGCACGCGACAGGAGGCGTCAAGATGGCAATCGAAACGACAGACACGCTGATCATCGGCGCCGGCCAGGCCGGCATCGCCATCAGCGAACACCTGAGCCGCCACGATGTGCCCCACATCGTGCTGGAGCGCCACCGCATCGCCGAACGCTGGCGCAGCCAACGCTGGGATTCGCTGGTCTGCAACGGCCCGGCCTGGCATGACCGCTTTCCCGGCCTGGAGTTCGCCGGCCTGGCCCCGGACGCCTTCGCGCCCAAGGAACGCGTGGCGGACTACCTGGCCGCCTACGCCCAAAAATTCAACGCGCCCATCCGCACCGGGGTGGAGGTGCTGAAAGTCAGCCGCCACCCGGACCGGTCCGGCTTCATCGTGGAAACCTCGGCCGGCGCCTTCCAGGCCGAACGCGTGGTGGCCGCCACCGGCCCTTTCCAACAGCCCGTCATCCCGGCCATCGCACCCAAGGACGACACGCTGACGCAAATCCACTCCGCCCACTACCGCGCGCCGGAACAGCTGCCGGAGGGCGCGGTGCTGGTGGTGGGGGCCGGTTCCTCCGGCGTGCAGATCGCCGACGAACTACAACGCGCCGGCAAGCGCGTCTATCTCTCCGTGGGCGCGCACAACCGCCCGCCGCGCGCCTACCGCCAGCGCGACTTCTGCTGGTGGCTGGGCGTATTGGGCGAATGGACCGCCACCGCCCCCAAACCGGACGCCGCCCACGTCACCATCGCCGTCAGCGGCGCGCGCGGCGGCCGCACCGTGGACTTCCGCGCGCTGGCGCAACAAGGCCTCACCCTGCTGGGCAGCGCCCAAGCGTTTGAGCGCGGCGTGGCCCGTTTCGCCCCGGATCTGGCCGACAACCTCGCCCGCGGCGACGCCAACTACCTGGCCCTGCTGGCGGCGGCGGACGCCTATATCGAACGTAACCGGCTGGACCTGCCGGAGGAACCGGCCGCGCGCCATATGCTGCCGGACCCGGAATGCGTGACCCACCCCATGCTGGAGCTGGACCTGGCCGCGGCCGGCGTCGCCAGCATCGTCTGGGCCACCGGCTACGCCGCGGACTACAGCTGGCTGCAAGTCCCGGCCTTCAACGAGCAGGGCCAGCCGCAACACCAGCGCGGCGTGTCCAGCGAGCCGGGCGTCTACTTCCTGGGCCTGCCCTGGCTGTCTCACCGCGGCTCCTCCTTCCTCTGGGGGGTATGGCACGACGCCCGCTTCATTGCCGACCACATCGCCACCCAGCGCCAATACGCCGCCTACCGCGACGCCGGCCAACGCGCACAACCCTAACGGAGCCCGCCATGACCCACACCCGCATCCGCCCGTTCAACACCCGGCAAACCTATCCGGAGCAAAATCTGGACAACGATCTGTGTCAGGCCGTGGTGGCCGGCAATCTCGTCTTCCTGCGCGGCCAGATCGGCCAGGACCTGGACAGCCGCGAATCCGTAGGCATAGGCGACGTGGCCGCCCAGGCCGAACAAGCGATGGCCAATGTAAAACTGCTGCTGGAAGAAGCCGGCAGCGAGCTGGGCGACATCTGCAAGATCGTGATCTACCTCACCGATCCGCGCTACCGCGAAGCCGTTTATCTAGTGGTGGGCCGATGGCTGAAAGGCGTCTATCCGGTATCCACCGGCCTGGTGGTGTCGGCGCTGGCGCGCCCGGAATGGCTGGTGGAAATCGACGTCACCGCCGTCATCCCCGAGGAGCGCCGCCGATGACCTTCTCCATTGCGGCCCGCTGCCGGGACAGCGGCATGGTGGGCGTCGCCATCGCCTCCTCCAGCATCTGCGTGGCCAGCCGTTGCGCCCATGTGCGCGCCGGCGTGGGTGCCGCGCTGAGCCAGAACGTCAGCAACCCGCTGCTGGGCCCGCTGGCGCTGGAACGGATGGCGGCCGGCGGCGCGGGCGAAGCGCTGAACGCCGGCCTGCTGGCGGCGGACCCTCACCTGGAGTGGCGGCAACTGGTGCTGGCCCCGCTTCAAGGCCGCCCGCAAGTCATCACTGGTCGGCACGCGCTGGGCCTGCATGGCGCCGCCATTGGCCGCGACTGCGCCGCCGGCGGCAATCTGCTGGCCACGGCCGAGCTGCCCCAAGCCATGGTGGCCGCCTACGAAGCCGCCGGCGGCGGCCTGCCGGAACGCCTGCTGGCGGCGCTGCAAGCCGCGGTGGACGCCGGCGGAGAAGCCGGCCCCATCCATTCCGCCGGCCTGCTGGCCACAGCCGATACCGCATGGCCGGCCATCAATCTGCGCATAGACTGGAGCGACGGCCAGCCGGTGGCGGAACTGGCCGAGCTGTGGCGCCGCTACCAGCCGCAAATGGACGCCTACCTTGCCCGGGCGCAGACCCCGCAGCATGCGCCCAGCTACGGCGTGGCGGGAGACCCATGATGCAACGCTACAGCTCGTTGGCCATGCTGGAACGGCTGGTCGGCTTCGACACCGTCAGCCACCGCTCCAACCTGGAACTGATCCGCTTCGTGCGCGACTACCTGGCCGGCTGGGGCATCTCCAGTCAGCTGATCCGCAGCGAAGACGGCGGCAAGGCCAACCTCTACGCCACCATCGGCCCCGCGGACCGGGGCGGCGTGATGCTGGCCGGCCACACCGACGTGGTGCCGGTGGACGGCCAAGCCTGGAGCGGCGATCCCTTCCGCCTCCAAATACGGGAGCAGCGCGCCTACGGCCGCGGCAGCGCCGACATGAAAGGCTTCATCGCCGCCGTGCTGGCCGCCGTGCCGGACTTCGCCGCCGCCCAGCTGCACACCCCGCTACACATCGCGCTGAGCTACGACGAAGAAATCGGCTGCATCGGCGTGCGCCGGCTGCTGGACGTGCTGGGCGGGCTGCCGGCCCTGCCCAGAATGGCCATCGTCGGCGAACCCACCCTCATGCGCGTGGTGGCCGCCCACAAGGGCAAGCTCGCCTACCATGTGCGCCTGCGCGGCAAGGCCGGCCATTCCAGCCTGCCCCAGGCCGGCGTCAATGCCGTGGAATACGCGGCGGAACTCATCGTCTTCATCCGCCAACTGGCGCGCCGGCGCGCGGCGGAAGGCCCGTTCGACCCGCTCTACCCCGCGCCCCACACCACCCTGCACGTGGGTGCCATGCGCGGCGGCACCGCGCTCAACATCATCCCCGAACACAGCGAATTCGAATTTGAAATCCGCCACCTGCCGGAAGACGAGCCGCAAGCGCTGCTGTCCGCCATCATGGACTTTGCCCGCCAACAACTGCTGCCCGCCATGCGCGCGGTGGACCCCGATGCCGACATCGTCTTCACCGAACGCAGCGCCTACCCCGGCCTGCTCACCGCGCCGGACGCCGACGTGGTGCGCTTCGCGCAATCGCTGCTGGGCGACGCCCGCGCGCCGGCCAAGGTTTCCTTCGGCACCGAAGCCGGGCTGTTCTCCCAGCAAGCCGGCATCCCCGCCGTGGTGCTGGGCCCTGGCAGCATCGCCCAGGCACACCAGCCGGACGAATGGCTGGCGCTGGAACAACTGAGCGCCTGCGACACCCTGCTCGCCGCGCTGCGGCGGCGGCTGAGCGAGCCCGCGCGCTGAGACGACGGGCCCCGACCTCCTTCAGAACCACGCGCCAAGAACGAGTCCAAACAAGCCTGCCGAAAAAGATCACGATCTGCCTTGCCCCATTAGACAATGCACATAGCATGGAATATGCTTGCACATGTCTCCAATTGACTAACGGGAAATGAGCAGGCTATTGGCATGGCAGAACCAACAATCAGCGTGATAGAGCTTGCCCGCCCCTACCAATGGCACCCTATCTCCTTGCCCTTTCCCGTGACGTCGGAAGAACTCGCCTCAGCCCTGATATTCTGTCCCGGCGCCACGAGAGTCTCTTTGGATGAGAACGACGTCCCGGCCTTGGAGGCTGCCATAGAAAATGAACTGTCCGCAGCAGCGTTTCAACAACGTTTGATTCAGGCCCTTCTTGATCAAAGGCTGAGAAAAGAAATCCACTTGAAGTCCTGTACGGACATCCGCGCGTCGATTGAAGGCATCCTGCGCCGAACACTGGGGCGCTAAGATGCCGCTCTCGCCTTCTGTATACCCGTTTCAATTCCGGCGGCTCCCTGACGCTTCTCTCGTCGCAATCAGCGCCACCGGCGATCATGCCTTCCTGCAAGCGACGGAGCTGGACATGCTGATCAACGCGCCGGCCAACCTTCCTCATACCAAGCGCGCCGAACTGCAATCCAAGTTCTTCATGGGCAGCGCCCATTCACGCGGCTCGCTGCGCTTACTAGCCTCCCGCATCGCCGCCAAGCGTGAAACCGTGCTGACAGGCCCAAGCCTGCACCTGATCGTCCCCACCTTGCAGTGCGCTCACACCTGTCGCTACTGCCAGGTCAGCCGCTCTCTTGAAGACGATGGCCATTCCATGTCGCCGGCCGACCTCATTGCCGCCTGCGACACCATCTTTGAAAGCCCATCTCCCACCTTGACGGTGGAGTTCCAGGGCGGAGACCCTCTGCTGCGTTTCGACCTGATACGTCAGGCCGTGGACTACCTGCTGGAACGCAATCAAAGCGAGCAACGCCGGCTGCGCTTCGTGGTCGCGTCGACATTGCACCAACTGACGCCCGCAATGTGTGACTTCTTCCGACAGCATCAAATCTATTTGTCCACCAGCATCGATGGTCCAGCCTCGCTCCACAACAAAAACCGCCCAACCCCTACGCGCAACGCCTATGAGCGAACGGTAGCCGGCATTGAAATGGCTAGGGAGCTACTGGGCCACGACGCCGTCTCCGCCTTGATGACCACCACGCGGGACTCCCTAAGCCAGGCGGAAGCCATTGTCGATGAATATGTAGAGCTGGGGTTTGGCGACATTTTTATCCGGAGGCTAAGCTCCTACGGCTTCGCTCGCCGCAACCAAGTCAAATTGGGCTACAGCCTGGAGGAATTCCAGACCTTCTATCAAGCCGCGCTGGAACGGGTCTTGTATTGGAACCGGCAGGGCACGCCCTTGGTGGAAGTCTCCGCGGCAATCCACCTGAACAAAATTCTCTCCCCTTTCGATGGCGGCTTCGTCGATCTGCAAAGCCCCACCGGCGCCGGCCTGGCTTGCTTGCTCTACAACTACGACGGCTTTGTCTACCCCGGAGACGAAGCTCGCATGTTGAAAGAAATGGGAGACAACTCCCTACGGCTTGGCCGTATTGGAGAGCCGCTTGAGTCGCTGCTGAACTCGGAAACGCAGCGCAACTTGATCCAGGCCAGCCTGGTGGAATTCACCCCCGGCTGCCAAAGCTGCGCTTACAACGCTTACTGCGGCCCTGATCCCGTCAACGCCCAAAGTCAGTTCGGCAGCCCCTACGCCCCGGTACACTTCACCGAGCATTGCCAGAAAAGCCAATGGATGTTCGACCTGATGTTCACCCTGCTGCAAGAGGGCCAGCCAGCGTTCCTCGATATTGCGCATCGCTGGGCCCACCCAAGAGCGGAGGGCGAAGCCCATGCGTAAACTGGCAGTCAAGCTGCAGGGCATCCAACGACGTCAACTCTGCCGCGTCTGCACGCTTTCCGGCTTACAGCAAGAATGGGAACCGGATTTGAATTTTCTGGTGCCCGCATCCTCCCCGGAAGAACTGCGTCAACTGGAAACGTTGACGCAAGCCGGCCTGAGCAATGTGGCCGCCTACCTCCCAAACAACGATGCGGCGCTCCTAAGCGCCATGCCGGCGGTTATCGGACCTCCCGACAGCCTGGAACAAGAAGACATCCTTACCCTGACCCCAGGCTCAAAACACGCCCACATCATTTATCGCCAAAGCGATCTACACCACTCTCTGTTTCTGACCAACCGGTGCAATAGCTATTGTTTGATGTGTTCGCAACCGCCCACTCAGCACGACGACTCCTGGCTGGTGGATGAAGCCTTGCAACTGGCTCGCCACATCAAGACATCGCCCTCCCTGCTTGGCATCAGCGGCGGCGAGCCGCTGCTGACGGGGCCCGCGCTGAGAGAAGTGATCGACACCTTCCAGCGCCTGCACCCGCAAACCGGTCTGGAGGTCCTCACCAATGGCCGGCTCTTTGCCAAAGCGCCGCTGGCGCAAAGCCTGCTGCAGGATTTGGCGCAACCCGTGCGCTGGCTCGTGCCACTTTACGGACACGTTGATTTCTTGCATGACTTCGTCGTGCAGTCCCCCGGCGCTTTTGAACAGACGCTGGAAGGTTTGCTGACGCTGCAAGACTTCCAGCAACCCATACAGCTGCGCATCGTCCTCATTGAACCGGTGCTGCGAGAGTTGTCCGAACTCTGCCACTTCATTGCCCGCAACCTGCCCTTTGTCCAGCAAGTGGCCCTGATGGGCTGTGAACCCATCGGCTTTGCGCTGGCCAACCGCGAGCTCTGCGAAGTCGACTTGCGCGCCTGGCAGCCCCAACTGCTTGCCGGCGCCACCGCCTTGCGCCGCGGCCGTGTGCCTTACGTACTCATGAACGCCCCGCTGTGCGCTTTGCCGGAAACGCTCTGGCCTGATGCGCATCGCAGCATTTCGGACTGGAAGCAAGTTTATGCCCCCGAATGCCAAGGCTGCTCCGTTCAATCCTCCTGTTCCGGTCTTTTCGCCTGGCATGAGCGCGGCTGGAAACCCACTGCAATCAAAGCCATTTCAATGAGGTACACCCATGAGCAAGTTCATTAAATCACTCACCCTCTTCCTGGCCGGACTACCGCTGGTCTCGGGAAAGGCAAGCGCCGCCACGCTGAACGATGCGCCGGCATTAGAGCCGCTGAAACTTGACCCGGTACAACTCCGCCCGCTGAACGGCCCGCTGGACAATCTGTTCGCATCGCACCGCTCCCACTCCAGCCATAGCTCACATTCATCGCACTCCTCCCACTCTTCTCATTACTCCGGGTCTGGTGGCGGCTACAGCTACAACCCCGCCCCCATAGACGACAGCGGCAGTTCATCCAACAGCACGATCTACCCGCGCAGCCACTCAACCCCCTCTTACAACCGTTCCAGGCCCACCGCCGCGGCCAGCGCCCCTGCCACGCAAACCAACCCGGTTCAATCCTTGGCCGAAAAGAGAAGGCTGCAAATCATGCGGGTACAGATTGCACTGACCCGCCTGAAGCTTTACAGCGGCGGCATTGACGGCGTGTTCGGCACGGCAACCCGGGCGGCGCTCACCCGCTACCAAACCATGCAAGGCCTGCCGGTCACCAGCTTGATGACGACCGAAACCTTGAACAGCCTGGGAGTGCCCGCCGCGCGCTAAGCTCAAATCCAGCAGCGGCAGACCCGCTGTGGCTTGAAACCGGAACTTCCCCGCCCGGCGACGGCCTACCCAAACCCATCACCCGCCGAAAGCGCCCCGCATGTTGAGCCTCGCCCCGCAAAACCAGCGCTTGGAAAGCGCCATCGCCTGGGCGCACAGCCGCCCGGACGTGGACGCGCTGATCCTCACCGGCTCCTTTGCTCGCGACGACGGCAGCGCCGACATTCACTCCGATCTGGACCTGGAAATCATCGGCCCGAACCCGGCGGCGCTGGCCGCGGACGACGGCTGGCTGCGCGACATCGGCCCCCTGCTCACCGTGCTGCGCCTGGGCGAAGGCCAAGCCTGGCCCACCCGCCTGGCCATCTACGGCGACAGCGTCAAAATCGACTTCACCCTGGCCGGCCCCGCCCGGCTGCACGCCATGCGCGAGCATGGGCTGGACCCGCTGTACCAGCGCGGCTACCGCGTGCTGCTGGACAAAACCGGCGCGGCCCAAGACCTGCCCGCGCCGCAAGGCCGCCCCGCCGCACCGGCTCTGCCCACGGCGGAAGCGTTCCGCGAGCGGGTGGAAGAGTTCTGGTTCGAGGCCTTTCACATCCCCACATACCTGGCGCGCGGCGAGCTGTTCGTCGTCAAATTCCGCGACTGGACCACGAAGGAACTGCTGCTGGAAATGCTGGAATGGCACGCCCATAGCCGCCCCGACGCGGCGACGGACTGCTGGCATATCGGCACCCGGCTGCAACACTGGGCCGAGCCGGCACACTGGCAGGCGCTGCATCAGGTATTTGGCCGCTTCGACGCCGCCGACGCCGAACGCGCCTTCCACGCCACGCTGCGGCTGTACAGCCAAGTGGCGCGCGAAGTGGCCGCCCGCGCCGGCTTCGACTACCCGGCGGCGGTGGAGGCCGGCATTCGCAGCTTGATCCACGCACCGACGTAAACCAAGGGCCCCACAGCAGCCCCCCGCCCACGCACCGCGCCAGGCGGGTGATTTTTCCTTGGGCTTGATCTTTGAGCTCAGTTAGATAGAATTCTCTATCTTTCAGGCTTTGACTTCAGTCAGCCTTTCCGTCCAGCCACGCGCCTCCTCGCAGCGGAAGCGCGCCAGCCAAGCCATACAAGCCAAGCGCCGCGTCCTCCGCGGCCAGATACTTTGTCAGGAACAAGATGCGTATCCACGCCCTTCTGCTGCCGCTAGCGCTTTACAGCACGGCGGTCTCCGCGGATTCATTCTCCCCCTCTCACCCGGCGTTCAAGCAAATCCACCAATCCATAACGGACAGTTTGCGCATGCAGCAACAACTGATGCGGATGCCAAACCCGCCCGATATGTTCAAGAGAGAGAACAAAGAAGCATCGCCGCCTCAGCACGAGGCGGAGAAGGTTGAGCGCCGGCAGGCTGAGCCGGTGATGACACCGCAACAGCAGCCACACCCTGATGAGCAGGCGGATAGCGAATAACAAGCTCTGTCCCAATTGGCCGCTTCGACGCAGCCGACGCCAAACGCATCCTCCACGCCATCTTGCAGTTGCACAGCCAAGTGGCCGCCCGCGCCGGAAGCAGTGGAAACCGACACCTGCGGCTTGAATCACGCGCCGGCACAAACCCGCGACCACCACGCCTTGACCCTGCCCGCATAGTCGGCAACAATCCCCGCGTGCCGCAAAAAACGGCACCGAGATTGGCATCTCGCAGCGCGTCAACAGCAGGCATGTACGTTCACGTACATGCTTGTGTTTTGCCATGACCTGACGGCAGGTGCATGGTGGGAGAGCGCTATGCGCTCGCCGTTGACGTGCCGGTAATGCCAATCCCATCACGCGCCTGCCAAATCCATTCCTGGATAGGCAGCTTGTTAATCTTGTTTCATCGCAGGAGTAACGACATGCCGCAATCTCTCTTTCCGCGCCGACGGCGCTACCGCACCCCGGCCCTAGAAACCCAGGAAATCCTGCTGCCCTTCGTCAGCTACCTTCCCGGACGCACCTACCCGCATTACTGGCACATGCCGTCCGCGCCGGCCACCCCCGCCCAGGCCCAGGCCTACGGCCGGGAATGCGCCGCCCATCTGCTGCAATGGTTCAAGGACAACCCGGCTTACGTGGGCCAGGGCCTGCTCAGCCGCATCGCCCGCGACATCGACTTCAGCCGCACCGAGCAGCGCGGCTACTGGCTGGGCTTTTTCAACCACCTTGAGCGGCTGATCTCGCTCAGCGCAAGGCGGATGAATGTCTACGCCTACACCGACCATCAGCACCGGATGATGGACGCGCAGGTGGAGCGCTCCTTGCTGGAGCGACGGGTGTTGAAGAAGAGTCCGTAAAGGGAGGCCCCCGGCGGGAGCCGGGGGCATGGGCTTACTAAGCGGGAAAAAACGGCTTCCTGCCTAAACAAGCATCCGGCGGCCATGCGGCAGCTAGCTCGCCGATACGGCAATAAAAAAAGCCGGTCTTAAGACCGGCTTTCTCATTTACTCGACATCTATGCATACGCAAAAAGCCCCATACGGGGCTTTTTTATTGCAGCGATAATGCTTAGAGCGGCTGGATCGCGGTTGCAGCCGGGCCTTTCTGGCCCATTGCTCGGGTGTAGCTTACTTTTTGACCTTCATGCAGGGACTTGAAGCCGTCTGCGCGAATTTCGGAAAAGTGAGCGAAAAGATCATCGCCGCCATTGTCCGGGGTAATAAAGCCAAAACCTTTTGCGTCATTGAAAAATTTAACGATACCAGTTTCCATAATTCACTCCTTGGTGTTCAGATTAAGGGCAACAAATTGCCTGAAAGCATGATAGTCAAGGAATAGATAAGGAAACAAAGCAGACCAACTTGTATGGACAACTGAGGTATCGATAGATATAGCGCTTGAAAATCGCGATAATAATACTCGCAAAACACCGGCTTGGTCAATAGCAATATTTGAATTTTGCAATTTGAGCAGGAATTTGTTGCCAAAAAGCGAGCAGTAGCCAATGAATCGCCCCTCCTTTCCACACCTCTAGAGCCTCACACTAGGCCCTACAAAGAGGCTTCATGGGCAGGTAGCGTTCCCCGAAGAGTTCGAGATTGAAACATCAAACAGGTCACTGAACGCGACTACCCCGTCGCCGACGTCGCCAGCCGTCTCGGCGTGCCTACCCACAGCCTGTATCAATGGCTGAAACGCTACGACCCCTTTGCCAAGGAATCCGGGTAAGGCATGCCTTCATCCAGGCCCACAAGCAACAATTTCCAGTTCGACGACTGCGTCATGTCTGTGCACCCCAGTGGCTACTACGCCTGGAAAGCGTCCCAGCATTCACCTCGTGCCCGCGAAGACCAGCGTTTGCCGGGGCAAATCAAGCAGGCTTGGCTAGAGAGTGGCGGAGCCTATGGCTACCGCAAAATGTATGACGACCTGCGGGCACTGGGCGAGCGCTGCGGCAAACATCGTGGGCACTGCTGATGAAGCAGGAAGGTCTGCGTTCGCAAACAGGCTATCGCCGACGCCCTGGACATTTGACAGTGGCCGTCCGGTGGTGGCCGTACCGAACTACCTGCAGCGCAGGTTTACCGTGGATGCGCCAAATAAAGCCTGGGTGACCAACATCACGTATATCCGCACACATGAGGGGTGGCTGTACTTGGCGGTAGTGCTGGACCTGTTCCTGAGACAGGTCATTGCCGGTGCATTCCGACAAGGGGAGTCAGTTCCAACTGGCAGGGCTCCTTGAAGGTCCATCGCGTGGCACCCAGCATGAGTCGGCGCGGGAACTGCCACGACAATGCTGTAGCGGGGAGTTTCTTCCAGCTACTGAAGCGGGAGCGTATCAAGCGAAAAGTCTATCACTACTGAGAAGCAGCTCGGCGGGACATCTTCGATTACATGGAGATGTTCTACAACCCGAGGTGCCGGCATGGTTCCGCAAATGGGCAATCGCCGATAGCGTTTGCCTAGAGAAGCCGGACCGATTCACCGGCCATGGCTTCGCCATCTTCATGGCCAGTGTTGTTGCCCTCCGTCCTTCCTAGCTCCGATGCAGCTTCTCTTTGGCGTTGAGTCTGCAATGCGACGCTCAGCCGTCATTGGTCAACCGGACATGAACTTCTGCTTTAGCCGATTACCTGCCAAATCTTCATCTGGGAGGTGCCAACTTCACCAAAACTGTCTTTCGACAGACTGATGACCAGCAACCGGCTCATACATAGTTTCTGATATACCCAAATGAACACAGGTGCACGACGGCGTGGGCCGTACATGCGCAATAACTACAAAGCGGGACAGGTTTTGGAGGCTGCGGTTGAAGTCAGCCTAGCCTTCCATATAGGGCAGTACGCAATGCAGGTCTGGATTTGTAGCTCAGGACTTGTTGTGACGCCGGTTCTTGCATACCACACGGAGAACTGGTCTCGTTAGCGGCATTCACCTTGGTATTCCCAGGCCATAGAGAGCCAGCCCTGATGCCGTTCCCTGCAGACAATATCGCCTTTGAAAAAGCTCACGTCACGGCGTAAGGGAACGTGGATGGCAAGCTCTTCCTTGCTGTGGAGGCCCATGGATTTGGTCTGTAGGACAAAGCTTGCGCTTTTGCCCGACGTGATCTGGACATCCTGCACAATGAATTTTTCGGTAGTGAATGGAGCATGATCGAATACACCATTGAGAACAATGACAGTCAATGTGGCATAAGTAAAAATGGCGAGTGTGAAGAAGTAATTTTTACTGCGCCCCTGCTTGTTCTTTATTGAAACCAACTGAGATAACGCAAAAGAGATCGCCACCAAGATAATCCATACTACCGCATACCTCTCCGGGAGTGACGGCGCAAAATAATGGTACTCGCTGGCTGCCGAGAACAAGAGCAGACATAGAATAGCAATCGAGAACAACAAAATGACACTGCAGTTAACCCTGGCCGCATACTCCCTTTTATCCAGCAGAGATACGGAGAAGAATTTTGTAGAAATTGCCGGCAGCAAAATAGCGACACCTCCGGAACAGATGGCGATGACCGAGTACGCGGAGGGATACAAGGGATATATGGACAGCAGAGTCAGAACAAAAAGTGCAATCAATATAGTTAGATTAACAACCTTGATTAATCGCAATGTTTTCCTTCTCGCCACTGGGGTAGCACCATAGCCGGCATTGGATACAATCAAACTTTGGATAGCTCTCTCATCATTAAATTTGAGATTAGCATGGCGACTGATAAAATCATGAAGCGCATATTTTTCCACATACTCATACGGCCATGAAAAAAGAGAAACGCCCTCACCATTCCCATAGAAATTTATGCAATCCCTTTGCCCCACCCTTTCGATCCTATACCCACAGATATCAGCAGTCCTTATTATTTTTGCGAATAAGATACTTCTAATAATTACTTCGTTTTTTTTGACAATCGTTTTTTCAAAAACAAGCACATCAATGATGAATATTTCAAGCAAGGGTAGAAGGATATAGGCCGTAACTTTGATAACTATGTCAGCACCACTGGCCCGACTAAGCAAGAAGATGAGCACTAACATGGAGAGCATGAAAAAAACAAACTTTGCACGCATGGGAAGGGTAATGATTTTTTCGAAGTCCGGCTGCTTGTCCATGCGTGAGGCTCTGCTGCATTGGAATGATAAAGATATATTGTGACGCAGCACACTCAGCCAGCCAAGTAGGAGGGGGCGGCGTCGTAGACAGCATACCCGCCTCCTCTCCCGTCAGCCCCGCCCCTGCCCCTCACTCCCCCCGCTTAAGCTGCTCCAACATCTCCTGCCACAGCTCCCGGTACACCGGATTGCTGGCGCCTTCTCCATGTCCGGGGTTGTCGGCGTTGGGGCGGCGTATCGGTTTATTCAGCGCAAACTGGTGGTCGGCCGGGATGCGCATCGCGTTATAGGAATTGCGGATGAGATCGGCAAAGCGCTCTTGCACGTGATAGGTGCCGAACAACCTGTCCGGCGGCGTGGCGCCGGGAGAGGCGTACCAGGAGGCGATGCGATTGTTGGCGCGCATGTCCCAGCCGCCGGAAAAGTCGATCACGCCTCTGACCGCCACGCGCTTGGCGATATAGGCGGCCATGCCGCCGCCTTGGGATTGACCGGACAGCACGATCTTGCTCCAGTCCACGGCTTGCTTGTCCAGATACTGTTCCCAACGGCCTTGGGGATCGGTCTTGGCCAGGTAGCGCAGCAGAGCGGTCAGTCTATGGACAATGGCGTCTTTGGGTTTGTCCTGGATCAGCGGGGTGGCGTTTTCCCCAAAGGCGCGCTTCTGGCGCATTTGTGCCGCGCAGTCCGGATTGGTCGCCAGCACTGGCCGGGTGCAAACCTGGGAAACGGCCGGCGTGTCGATGTAGGACAGGATGATGAAGCGGTAGCCCTGAGCCAGGGCGGTGTCGATGAAAGCCTGTTCGCCCACTACGGTGCGCGTGGTTTCGCCGCCGGTTCCAGGCAGGAAGACCAGCAGCGGCGCGTGTCCGCCCCTTTCCGTTGAGAAAACGATGTGCGGCCCGCTGTTCGCCACGATCCCGCCATCGGTATCCGCGGGGAGAATATCCTTGCGGACAGCGTCCGCCCATGTGGCCGTGGCGATACTGAACAGCAGCGCCGCCGCGGCCGTCTTGCCGGCCCATTTCCAAACTGTCATTGCATTCCTCGCATCTTCAATAAGAGCGGCTAACAAACTCAGTTTCACGTCTGAGGCCAGGCGCGCCGCGCAGGCAGTATTGAGTACGGCAAGTCGGCGCAACGCGGCATCAGGGGTTTGTCAGCCGCTCTGTAAGTGGGTTGAATTGCCCCGACGGCCTTGGGCCTACGTGAGCCCTTGGCTAGTTTTCTCAGAACCTGTTCAAAGTCTGCTGCGCTTCAGCGATACGGCGTTAAAAACAAGCTCAAAATGCTCATGTACCACCTGTACATTCCGCTTTTTCGCTCGTTTTCGCCTTGTCTCGCCCTTGCTCGCGAGACTTTGAACAGGCTCTAAGAATCGGTTTACGATCTGCTGCGCGTCGGCGATACGGCGTTGAAAACAACTTCAGAATGCTCATGTACCCCTTGTACATTCCGTCTTCTCGGCCGCTTTCGCCTTGCCTCGTTCTGGCTCGCGAGATCGTAAACACGCTCTCCGACTCTACTCGCGCTGTCCTGCGCGCAAAAGCGCGGCAAGGCGGATTTAGGCCAAGAATTTGTTTACAATTGTTTACATCGAAAAGTTTAAAAACAGCAAGACAAGGCACAGACCGTTGGACAAGCGGAAGGTAGGCACGGCGGGGTCTTCATCAAGACTTCAGGCGCGCATCCCAAGGCACGTCCCGCACGCTGAGTATCCGGCAGGCGCCGGCGTCCGGATGGAGGGGGTTGAGCAGGTAGTTGTGGGCGTTGGGGGCCACCGCGCTGGGCACTTGCAGCGCGGCGGAGGCCTGACGTTGCAGCCAGTGATGGCCCAGGCCCTGGGTGAGCGCGGGTTGCAGGGTCCAGTCAGCCGGCAGGCTGGCCTGGTCCAGCGTCTGCACCAGCCGGTCCGGCAGTTCCACTTGCAGCAGGGTGAAGGTGGCGGGCAGGACGGCCACTTCCAGGTGCACCAGCGCTTCCAGCATGGCGCTGGCCGGGTGGTCCGCCAGGTAAACGATGGGCTGGCCGGCGGGATGCCAGCGGCCGGGCCAGCGCAGCCCGCCCAGGCCCTTGAGGTCTGCGTAGCGGCTGATGCGCCAGGCAATCACGCCGCGTAGCCTTCGTTGGCTTGGGCGATCAGTTGTTCCACCAGCCGCGCGCCGGGCTCGGTATGGGCCATGTCCAGCGGCGATTTGCCCTCAAAGCGGTGCAGCGGCTTGCGCAGCCATTGGGCGGCGGCGTCCTTGTCGCCGAACAGGTCTTCCGCCAGCAGCAGCAGCTTGGCCACGCGCACGCCGCGTTCGGATTCCTCGGTGTTCAGCGTCTGGCCCTTCTTGATGCGATGGGACAGGGTGCGCGGCGGGATGACGAACTCCAGTTCGCCGCGGCTGAGGCCGGCGTCCACCAGGCGTTCCAGCATGCCGGTGTCCACGCCCAGCTCCACCACTTTGGCCACGTCGAAATCGTTGAGCATTTCCTGCCCCACCAACACGCTCAGTTCCTGCAACAGGCTGTGTTCCACCATGGGCGGGACCGGCGTCTCCGGCACGAATACTTGCAGCGCTTTCATGGCCCCTCCTTGATTTGGCAATTTGCTCATTTATTATCGGCATTTTGCCAAAACAAAACAAGGGCGCGGCTTGGCCGGCTTCCCTCTTCTGACTCTAAGAGCCGCTAACAAAACCTCGCAGAGAACCTGAGCCAAGGCGCGCCGACGCAGGCAGTACAAGTAGTATGACAAGGAGGCGCAACGCAGGATCAGGGGTTTTGTTAGCGGGTCTAAACGCAACAGAAGCTGCACGCCGGACGCTTAGATTAGGCCGCCCCAATCTTGACGTTTGAAAGCGGCAATGCGGGTTTTATGTCTTTTACATTGCACAGGACATGAAAAAACCTCATATCGGCCCCATGCCCGGCCTTGGCACCCCGCCTTGCCCCGCTTGCCCGGACATACACCCTATGTTCCCGCTTTGCGATGCAAAAATAACCATTAGGACTATCGGCGCGGCGTGAATTATGATTGCGCCTATTCAATGAACGTCGCACCGCTTCCGCCTCCGCACGAGGAGGGGCGCTGGCATTGAAACACTCCGTCATTCCGGCCTGTGGGCCCGTTCCCGATGTTCCAGAGTCCCGGCCCAAGCTGGAGTCCGTGCCGGCACGAAGCGCTGCGTCTTCACACATTGATGCAATCGCCAATTCATAGGCGTTTGCTATGAAAAAAGATGAATATCAGCGCCTATGGGGGGCATTATGTTAAGTCAATTCACGATCGGGCAGCGCATCGCCGCGCTGGCGGGCAGCCTGCTGTTTGCAGTGGCTCTGGTGGGCGGTTCCGGCTGGTGGTCGCTGAACCAGATGGATGGCGAGCTGACCTCGCTGTTTGACCAGAAAATCGCGTTCCGCTACCAGATGAACGCCATGCAAAGCAATATGCTGCACATCCGCCAGGATGAGAAGAACATCTTCATCAGCATCGGCAATCCGGACAACTCGGATCAGAGCATCCAGACCAATAAGCAGTTGCTGGACAAGCACATCGCCGAATTCAAGAGCCAGGCGGCCACCGCCAAGTCCATGGCCATGGCTGCGGATCACCAGAAAACCTTCGACAGCATGCTGACCGGCATCTCCGGCTACGAGCAGGGCATGAACGGGCTGTATCAGAAGATCGCCAGCGGCGAGATCAGCCGGGCCAATGTCGGCGACGCCGGCATCACCCCGTTCAAGCCCAAGCTGTACGAGGCGCGCGACGCGCTCAACAGCCTGAGCAAGCTGGCGGACGAGTCCGCGCAGTCCGCGGAGGACGCGCTGGCGGTCAGCATGAAGAACACCCGCAATATGATGCTGACCATTCTGGGCCTGGCCCTGGTGGTGGGCGTCGCGCTGGCCTTCGCCATCGTCCGTTCCATCACCCGTCCCTTGCAGGCCATGCAACAGACCATGCGCCACGCGGCGGAGAAGAACGACCTGACGGTGACGGTGGATCAAACCGGCCGCGACGAGGTCAGCGAAACCGGCCGCGCGCTGGCGCAACTGCTGGGCAATCTGCGCGCCTTCCTGCAGCAGACCCGCGAGGACGCCAAGCAGGTGAACGACACCGCCCACGCGCTGTCCGGCGTGTCCAAGCGCATTGCCGAGGCGTCCCAGGTACAGACCGACGCCTCCTCGTCCACCGCCGCCGCGGTGGAAGAGATGACGGTCAGCATCAATCTGGTGGCCGAGCACGCGGTGGAAATGGCCGGCGAGGCCAAGAGCAGCATGAACGAGGCGGTGAGCGGCAGCGAGGTGGCCGGCCAGGCCGCGCAGCAGATGTCCGAGATCGCCAGCGTAATCAGCCGCTCCGAGACCATCATCATCGGCCTGAACCAGCGTTCCGATGAGATCGGCAACATCGTGGACGTGATCCACGACATCGCCGAGCAGACCAATCTGTTGGCCTTGAACGCGGCCATCGAGGCGGCGCGCGCCGGCGAAACCGGCCGCGGCTTCGCCGTGGTGGCGGACGAGGTGCGCAAGCTGGCTGAACGCACCGCGCAGGCCACCGGCGAAATCTCCGAAAAAATCAAGGCGGTGCAAGGCGACACCACCACGGCGGTGGCCAGCATGCGCGAGGCCACCGAACGAGTGGAAACCGGCGTGGCGCTGAGCGGCACGCTGTCCGAGCGCCTGGCCCAGATCCGCGTGCTGTCCACCCGTCTGCTGGAGAAAACCAGCGAGATCGCCGAGGCGATGCGCGAGCAGAGCACGGCCAGCAACGACGCCGCCAAGAACGTGGAGCGCATCGCCAATATGGGCACGGAAAACGGCTTGTCGGTGGAGGAATCCTCCGCCATGGCGCAGCAGTTGTCCGGCCTGGCGCATGGACTGGATGCGGCGATTAACCGCTTCCGCGCGGATTAAATTCAGAACCTGTTTACGATCTGCTGCGCGTCGTGAAACGTGACACGGTGAGTACCGCTTCGAAATGCTCATGTACCACGAGTACATTCCGCTTTCTCAGCCGGTTTCGCCTTGTCTCGCTCTAGCTCGCAAGATCGTGAATGGTTCTAAAGCTTCAGCCCTTGAACGCCTTCTAAACACCCAGCCTCTCAAGCATGAGGGCGCGTCCGGCTTGGTCCGGCCGCGCCCTCATGCCACAATCCGGGTTTTCGCCCGCCCCCTTCTCCCATGTCCGTCCTCGAGCCGCTGTACGCGCCGTTCGCCCCCTCTCCCGCCGTGCTGCTGTGGCCAGCGCTGTTCCTGTTGCTCAGCCGTCAGTTGCGCCGCCGCGCCTGGTTCTGGCCCTATGTGGCGCTGTCGCTGCCGGGCACGGTGCTGCACGAGCTCTGCCACTTCCTAGTGGGCTGGCTGCTGCGGGCGCGGCCCAGCCGCTTCAGCGTGTGGCCGCGCCGCAACGGCCGGCAGCTGACGCTGGGTCAGGTGGGCTTCAACCGGCTGACGTGGTGGAACGCGCTGCCCATCGGCATTGCGCCCTTGCTGTTGCTGCCGCTGGGTTGGGGCCTGCTGGCGCTGGCGGCGCGCTGGCCGTGGCTGAGTCCGGCCGCGGCCGGACTGGGCTTTCTGGCGGCGCAGTGCTGGGACGGCTGCCTGCCCAGCAGCACGGACTTGAGCCACGCCGGCCGCTCCGCGCTGGCTTACGGCGCGCTGGCCTGTATCCTGTTTGGCGCTTACGCGCTGCTGCATTACGGTTTCCGCGCGCTGGCCGGACAATAAAAAAACCGCCGGGAAACCGGCGGTTCTTAGTTGAGGCAAACGTGGACTTAGGCCGGCGCCATGCCCACCCAGCCTTGCGGAATGGACTCCAACAGCTTGCGGGTATAGCTCTGCCGCGGCTCGCGGTAGATCTGGTCCGCGTCCGCCTGCTCCACCACCTCGCCCTTGTTCATCACCATCACCTGGTCGGAGATATGCTTCACCACCGCCAGATCGTGCGAGATGAACAGATAGGACAGGCCGTATTCGTCCTGCAGGTCTTGCAGCAGGTTCAGCACTTGCGCCTGCACCGACACGTCCAGCGCCGACACCGATTCGTCGCAGATCAGCACTTCCGGCTTCAAGGTCAGGCAGCGCGCGATCGCGATGCGCTGACGCTGGCCGCCGGAGAATTCATGCGGGTATTTCTGCAGCGCCCCGGCCGGCATCCCCACTTTGTCCAGCAGCTCCTGCGCCAGCTTGCGCCGCTCGCCACCGTCGCGGCCGATGCCGTGCAGCTGCATCGGTTCGCTCAGGATCTGCTCCACGGTGAAGCGCGGGTTCAGCGAGGCGTAGGGGTTCTGGAAGATGATCTGGATGCGCCGCTTGTAAGCGTGGAAGGCCTTGGCGTCCATGCCCAGCAGGTCCTGGCCGTGGAACAGCGCCTGGCCGCCGCTGGCCTGGTGCAGCCGCACCAGGGTCAGACCCACCGTGGTCTTGCCGGAGCCGGATTCGCCGACGATGCCCAGGGTTTTGCCCTTGGCCAGCTTGAAGGACACGTCCTTGACCGCGTGGAACTGGCGTTTGCCGAACAAGCCTTCGCGCACGTCGAAGGATTTGCTCAGCCCGCGCACGTCCAGGATGATTTCGTCGTCGTCCCGGTAGCCGCGCTCGCGTTGCGGCGGCTCCACATAGCCGCCCGGCTGCAGGAAGTCGTCGATCACCGCCAGCCGTTGCGGCCGCCGGTCCAGGTGCGGGCGGCAGGCCAGCAGCGCCTTGGTGTAGGCGTCCTGCGGCGCGTCGAAGATTTGCTGCACGCTGCCCTGTTCGCGGATTTCGCCGTGACGCATGACGATGACTTCGTCGGCGAACTCGCCCACCACGCCCAGGTCGTGGGTGATGAACAGCACCGCCATATCGTGTTTCTTCTGCAGGTCCGCGATCAGTTGCAGGATCTGCTTCTGGATGGTCACGTCCAGCGCGGTGGTGGGTTCGTCGGCAATCAGCAGCTTGGGTTCGCAGGCGATGGCCATCGCGATCATCACCCGCTGCTGCTGGCCGCCGGACAGCTGGTGCGGGTAGCTGTCCACCTTGCTTTCCGGTTCCGGCAGGCCCACTTCGCGCAAGAGTTCGATCGCGCGCCGGCGCGCGGCGCGGCGGCCCAGCTTGGCGTGCAGCATCAAGGCTTCCATGATCTGCTCGCCCACGCTGAACACTGGGTTCAGCGAGCTCATCGGCTCCTGGAAGATCATCGCGATGTCTTTGCCGCGCAGCGCCCGCATCTCGGCGCCGCCGGCCTTGAGCAGATCCCGCCCTTGCAACAGGATCTGGCTGTCCGGGTGGATGCTGGCGTGCTGCGGCGACAGCAGGCGCATGATGGCCATGGAGGTCACCGATTTGCCGGAGCCGGATTCGCCCACCAAGGCGACGGTGCGCTTGGCCGGGATGTCGAAGCTGACGCCCTTGAGCGCCTGGAAATCGCCGCCGTTCTCCTGACGGAACGCCACTTTGAGATTGCGCACCGACAGCAGGGTCTGGTTCTGAGTCATAGTCTGTTCTCCCCGCTCACTTCGCCGCCGCGCGCGGGTCCAGCGCGTCGCGCAGCGCATCGGTCAACATGCTGAAGGCGGTCACCAGAGTGGACATGAACACCACCACCATGGCCAGTTGCCACCAATAGCCCTGCAACAGCTCTTCCGGCACTTCCGCCAGCATGGAGCCCCAGCTGACCTGGCGCACGTCCACGCCGAAGCCGAGGAAGGACAGGATCACTTCGTACTTGATCAGGCCCACCATCAAGAGGGAGAACTGCACCAGCAGCAGGTGGGAGACATTGGGCAGGATGTGG
Organism: Chromobacterium sp. FG22; assembly: GCF_057809415.1. NCBI lineage: Bacteria > Pseudomonadati > Pseudomonadota > Betaproteobacteria > Neisseriales > Chromobacteriaceae > Chromobacterium > Chromobacterium sp. FG22. The sequence continues at coordinate 48,449 of NZ_JBMDJX010000015.1, forward strand.
ATGAACATGCGGCGGCTGTGGCTGGCGCCGATGGCGTCGGCGGCCTGCACGTACTCGCGCGAGCGGTTCTTGATGAACTCGGCCCGCACCAGGCGGAAGGTGCCGGTCCAGCTGGTCAGCGACAGCACCAGAATGACGGTGGCGATGCCGCGCCCGGCCACAGCGGCGAAGGCGAGCAGCAGCAGCATGTCCGGCACCGAGGTGAACACGCTGTAGAACCACATCAGGAAGTCGTCCACCTTGCGGCCGAAATAGCCGGCCATCGCGCCCAGCGAGGTGCCGATCAGGATGGACAGCAGCGCGCCGAAGAAGCCCACCAGCAGCGAAGTGGCGGTGCCCTTGATCACCTTGTCCAGGATGTCGCGGCCGCGCTGATCCGCGCCGAAGGTCAGCGACGCCACTTTCTTCACTTCCGGCACCGCGTACTGGGCGGCGTGCGGGCGCGCGGCTTCCAGCCAGTCGTGGATGGGATCTTCCGACGGTTTCAAGCGTTCGGTGGGCACGATGGCGGTGGACTGGCCGCCGGCCGCGGCCGGCGTTTCCTGCTGGCGGTATTTCTCCAGCAATAAAGTGGGCGGCGCGTAGGAGGCGGCGATTTCGTCGTTCCAGCCGCGGCCGGCCAGATTGAGCCAGCCGGCGGCGGCCAGCAGCATGAAGGCGGCCACCACCCACAGGGAGACGAAGCCGATGCGGTCGCGCTTCAAGCGTTGCCAGCCCAGCGCCCACAGGCTGCGCGAGGGGGCGGCCGGCGGCGCGCCGGCAGTGTTTTGCAATGTTGTCATGTCTTGTGCTCCGCGCTCACTTGAGTTGCACGCGTGGATCGATCCACTTGTAGATGATGTCGGCCAGCAGGTTGAACACCATGGCGGCGGCGGCGATGGTCACGGTAATGGCCTTGATCACCGGGAAATCGCTCTTGTCCACCGCCATCAGCAGTTCATTGCCCATGCCGGGAATGCCGAAAAAGCGCTCCAGCAGCATCGAGCCCAGCACCAGGAAGGGCAAGGACATCATCACCGCGGTGACCACCGGGATCAGCGCGTTGCGCAGCACATGCTTGAACAGCACGGTTTTTTCCGACAAACCCTTGGCGCGCGCGGTGCGCACGTAGTCGTGGCCCAGTTCTTCCACCACGAAGCTGCGGTAGAAGCGCACATTGGGCGCCAGCGACACCAGCATGCCCAGGATCAGCGGCAGCGGCACATAGATCAGCAAGCTGCGCAGCAGGCTGTCGTCGTCCCAGCCCATCACCGGGAACCAGTCCAGTTTGAAGGCCAGCAGGTATTGGCCGACGATGATGTAGGCCAGCGAGCTGACGGACATGGCCACGGTGCAGATCAGCGTCACCATGCGGTCGGTCAGCGTGCCGCGGTAGTAAGCCACGACGATGGCGATGGGCAGCGCGGTCAGCAGTTCGAACACCAGCAAGGTGCCGGTCAGCGTCAGCGAGGGGCCGATGCGCGAAGCCAGCGTGGCGGTGACGGACTGCTGGGTGGACCAGGAGGTGCCGAAGTCGAAGGTGGCCACTTGCTTGACGAAGAGCCAGAACTGCTGCGGCAGGCTCAGGTCCAGGCCCAGCTGGGCGCGGATATTGGCCATGATTTCCGGCGTCAGGCGTTTGCCGGCCAGGATGTAGGTGGGGTCTCCGCCCACCCAGTTGAACAGCACGAACACCAGCAGCATGACGCCGAACATCGTCGGCACCATCTGCCAGATTCGGCGGATGATGAAATTGAACATCTGCTTCTCCAGAATATAGCGGCGCGGCTGCGCCCCGGATCAAGGCGCTTAGCGGCGCTTGCTCAGGTCGATGTCGACATAACGCCAGGACACCCCAATCGTGGCCAGCGGATGCGGCTTGTAACCCTTGAGATAGTCGTGGCTGACGACGTTTTCGAAGCGGGTCACGCCCAACACATAGGGCTGGTAAGCGGCCACCACCCGGTTCATGCGGTCGAACAGCGCGTCGCGCTCCGGCCCGTTGGGCAGCACTTGCGACGCCTCATAAGCCTTGTCGAACTCCGGCCGGCTGAAGAAGGGCAGGTTGCCGATGCCGATCTGCTTGGTCCACAGGCCGGTGACGAAGTCGTCGCCGTCCGGAATGGCGGCGGAACCGCCCAAGGACCACATCTGCACCTTGCCGGCGTAGGCGGCCTTGAGGTTTTCATTCCATTTGGCCACTTTGAAGGTGACGCGCAGCTTGATGCTGTCAAAGGCCTTCTGCCAGATCTGGTTGAACTGCTTGTCGAAAGCGCTGCCCTGGGTGGCCTGGGTGATCAGCAGCGGCTGGCCGTTGGGCTGGCGGCGGTAGCCGTCCGGACCGATCTTGTAGCCGGCCTGGTCCAGCAGCGCGTTGGCCAGCGCCGGATCGAAGTCCGCCGCGCCGTGAAAACGCGGATCGTTGCCCACCATGTTCAAGGGCACCAGGTTTTGCAGCTGGATGGCCTGGCCGCTGTACAAGAGCTTGATCACTTCCTTGCTGGGGTAGGCCATGGCGATGGCGCGGCGCAAGGCGATCTTTTGCTTGCTGTAGCCGCCCACCACCGGGTCACGCATATTGAAGAAGGCGTAAGTCAGGTCCATGCCCAGATTGTGGTGCAGGCGGATGCCGCGCTGCGCCAGCGTCGGGTTGAGGCTGGCCTGGAAGGGGTTGGCCTCGCTGCTGTGCACGGTGGACGGGATGGCGGACTTGGGCACGCCGATGTAGTCGATCTGCTTGTTGAGGAAGGACAGCCAGCGCGGCTGTTCTTCTTCTATCACCTTGATGTCCACGCGGCCGATGACAGGCAGGGTCTTGCCGCGCAGTTGCTCGGCGATTTCGCGGTCCTGCGGCGGCGCGTCGGCGGCCGGTTCGTCGGCGAACACTTCCTTGCGGTAGCCGGGATTGGCTTCCAGGATGATGCGGTTGCCCGGCTTCCATTCCTTCAGCACAAACGGCCCGGTGCCCACAGGGTGGGCGTTGGTGTTGCTGTCGTAGGTTTCAATCACCTCGCGCGCCACCGCGCCGCTGAATTTGGCGGCCACGGTGTAGAGGAAGTTGTAATTGGGCTTTTTCAGCGTCAGCTGCAGGGTGTAGCGGTCCAGCGCCTTGATGCCTTCGATAGGCTTGTCGTAGTCGAAGCGCCCTTTCTTGCTGGCGGCGCTGCCCGCCTCCGCCAATCCCAGCACGTAGTCGGTATAGGAAGTGGCGTTGGGCGAGCTGACCTTGGGGTCGGCGAAGCGCTTGATGCTGTAGGCGTAGTCCGCCGCGGTCAGCTCGCGCTTCTTGCCCTTGAAGGCCGGGTCGTCGGCAAAATAAATGCCGGGCCGGACCTTGAAGGTGAACACCTGGCCGTCCGCCGATATCTCCGGCAGGGCCACGGCGGTGCCCGGCTTGAGCTTGAGCGGCCGCGCCAGGTAGTCGTACCTGAGCAGGTTGTCGAAAATGTTCTCGATCACGCCCAGCGAATAAATATCGCTCATCTTGGCCGGGTCGAATCCGGTCTCGGGCGCCAGGAAGGACACCTTTAGCGTCTTGCTCATATCGGCCGCTTGCGCGGACGCGAGCAGGCCCGCCCCCGCCAGCAGCAGGGGCAGCCATTTCCAGCGATTCATCTCGCTTACTCCTTTGTGTCACGGAGCCGGGAAACCCGGCGTCTCTATTGTTATGCCTGCTCCGGCATGAGGAAATGCCATGAGCAAGTGCCGTGACTGTAAAGCGAATCCGCGGGCTAGATCAACAAGAAACTATCAAAATGGCATCAAAGAAAATACATGTCTATGCATAGAAAAACTCATGCTAAGCCAAGGACTTGGCGCCGTCTCAGGTGGCCGCGCGCAATGCCCAGTCAAAACAACGGGTTGGCAGCAGGCGACGCAGCCACCAATACAATTTGGTGGGGAAAGTCACCCGGTAGCGCGCCGCCGGCTTGGCCGCGGTGATGGCGCGGTGCACCGCCTCCGCCACCGCGCTGGCCGGCAGGGTGAACGGCGCGGCGTGGCCCTCTTTCTTCAGCCGCGCCAGCTGCTGCTGATAGGCCTCGCGGTGAAAACTGGCGTCGATGTCCACGTTCTTCAGGAAACGCGCCAGCGCATTGGGGCGGAAACGGCTTTCTATCGGCCCCGGCTCCACCAGGGACACATGGATGTCGGTGCCGTGCAGCTCGTGGCGCAGGGTGTCGCACAGGCCTTCCATCGCGAACTTGCTGGCGTTGTAAGCGCCGCGCCAGCGCATGGCGGCGAAACCCAGAATGGAGCTGTTGAACACGATGCGGCCATGGCCCTGGGCGCGCATCACTTTGAGCGCGGCGTTGCTCAGCTCCCAGGGGCCGAACAGATTGGTTTCGAACTGCTCGCGCATCGCCGCGCGGCTGATGTCCTCCACCGCGCCCGGCTGGCCGAAGCCCGCGTTGTTGAACAAGGCGTCCAGGCGGCCGCCGGCCAGCTCCACCGCCTGGGCCAGGCCGTCGCGGATGGAATCGGCGTCGTCCACGTCCAGCCGGATGCAAGTCATGCCCTCGCTGCGCAGGCGCTCCACGTCGGCGGCGGCGCGGCAGCTGGCGATCACGCGCCAGCCGCGCTGGGCCAGGATGACGGCGGTGTGGTAGCCGATGCCGCTGGAGCAGCCGGTGATCAGAATGGATGGTTGCGAATGCATGCTGGCCCCTGTCGTTTTCAATTGGCGACACCCTACCGCAAATGCGGGCGGCGGGGAATTGTCCGCTAGGCGCGTTCACTTTCCGCGCCGCCGGCATCTCCACGGCATTCGCGCTTGCCAAAAGCGCTCAATCGCCTCTGTCGCCGCACCGGGAAATTGGACTAGAATGACGGCCTTAAAGAGCCGCCCGCGCCCTCGCGACACCGATAGAACACGCACGGCCCGGCCACCACAAAGCACAATAAGGAAAACGCCATGGCTAAAGCCAGCAAAGCGCCGGCCAGTTTCGAAACCGCACTGGCCCAACTGGAAGACATCATCCAGGCGATGGAAAGCGGCGACATGCCGCTGGAAACGGCGCTCGGCTCCTACAAGCAGGGCATAGAATTGATCAAGTTCTGCCAGACCAAACTGGCCGACGCGGAACAGCAGCTGAAAATCCTGGAAAACAACGAACTCAAACCGCTGGAATTGTCCAATGGACAATAAACCGTTCATGGCCTGGATGACCGAGATCCAGCAGCAAGTGGAAGGCGCGCTGGAGCGCCTGCTGCCCTCCCCCCAGCACACGCCGCAAAAATTGCACGAAGCGATGCGCTACGTCTGCCTGGGCGGCGGCAAGCGGGTGCGCCCGCTGCTGGTGTTCGCCGCCGGCGAACTGGTGGGCGCCTCGGCCGACAATCTGGCCCGCATCGGCTCCGCGCTGGAGATGGTCCACGTCTATTCCCTGGTGCACGACGACATGCCCTGTATGGACGACGACGTGCTGCGCCGCGGCAAGCCCACTTGCCACGTGGCTTACGACGAGGCCACCGCGCTCCTGGTGGGCGACGCGCTGCAAACCCTGGCTTTCGACGTGCTCTCCGCACCCATGGCCGGCGTGGAGGCCTCGGCCCAGCTGGCGATGACGCATACGCTGGCGCGCGCCGCCGGCCACGCCGGCATGGCCGGCGGCCAGGCCATCGATCTGGCCAGCGTGGGCAAGGCGCTGAATCAGCCTGAGCTGGAGTATATGCATTTGCTGAAAACCGGCGCGCTGATCCGCGCGTCGGTGCTGCTAGGCGCCATGGCCGGCCGGCCGCTGAGCGAAGACGAGACCGCCCGCCTGGACGTGTTCGCCAAGCGCATGGGCCTGGCCTTCCAGGTGGTGGACGACGTGCTGGACTGCGAAGCGGACACCGCCACCCTGGGCAAGACCGCCGGCAAGGACGCCGCCCACGACAAGCCCACCTACGTCAGCCTGATGGGGCTGTCCGAAGCCAAGCAGTTTGCCCGCGACTTGCGCGACGAGGCGTTTGCCGCGCTGGAAGGATTTGGCGATTCCGCCCAACGATTGAAGGAACTGGCCGACTACATCGTCGCGCGCTCGTTCTGAGAAGCAGAAAACTATGTATCCCTTGCTCGAGACCATTCAAAGCCCCACCGACCTGCGCAAGCTGTCGCGCCAGCAGCTTGCGCCGCTGGCCACGGAACTGCGCGACTTCCTGGTGGAAAGCGTCAGCAAGACCGGCGGCCACTTCGCCTCCAACCTGGGCAGCATCGAGCTGACCATCGCCCTGCACTATGTGTTCAACACCCCGGACGACCGCCTGGTGTGGGACGTGGGCCATCAAACCTACCCGCACAAGATTCTGACCGGCCGCCGCGAGCGCATGGGCAGCATGCGCCAGAAAGGCGGCCTGGCCGGCTTTCCCAAGCGCGACGAATCGCCGTACGACACCTTCGGCGTCGGCCATTCCTCCACCTCCATCGGCGCGGCGCTGGGCATGGCGGTGGCCGCCAAGACCCAGGGCATTGAGCGCAAGTGCGTGGCCATCATCGGCGACGGCTCCATGACCGCCGGCCAGGCCTTCGAGGCCCTCAACAACGCCGGCGCGATGGACACCGATCTGCTGGTGGTGCTCAACGACAACGAGATGTCGATCTCACCCAATGTCGGCGCGCTGAACAACTACCTGGCCAAGCTGATGTCCGGCCGCTTCTACGCGGCGATGCGCGAAGGCTCCAGCAAGGTGCTGGGCATCGCCCCGCCGCTGAAGGAGATCGCCAGCAAGGTGGAGGAGCACGTCAAGGGCTTCTTCACCCCCGGCACCCTGTTCGAGGAGTTCGGCTTCAACTACATCGGCCCGATCGACGGTCACGACGTGGACGTGCTGGTGGACACCCTGAGCAATATCCGCAGCCTCAAAGGCCCGCAGTTCCTGCACATCGTCACCAAGAAGGGCCACGGCTACAAGCTGGCGGAGAGCGACCCGGTCAAATACCACGGCGTCACCAAGTTCGACCCCAGCAACGGCCTGGCCAGCGGCAAGGGCGGCGGCAAGCCGCAATACACCCAGGTGTTCGGCGACTGGATCTGCGACATGGCCAAGCGCGACCCGCGCCTGGTGGGCATCACCCCGGCGATGCGCGAGGGCTCCGGCCTGGTGCGCTTCGAGCAGGAGCACGCGGACCGCTATTACGACGTGGCCATCGCCGAACAGCACGCGGTCACCTTCGCCGCCGGCCTGGCCTGCGACGGCGTCAAGCCGGTGGTGGCGATCTACTCCACCTTCCTGCAACGCGCTTACGACCAGCTGATCCACGACGTGGCGCTGCAGAATCTGCCGGTGCTGTTCGCCATCGACCGCGCCGGCCTGGTGGGCGCGGACGGCCCCACCCACGCGGGCGCCTTCGATCTGTCCTTCCTGCGCTGCATTCCCAATCTGACGGTGATGGCGCCCTCGGACGAAAACGAATGCCGGCAGATGCTGTACACCGGCTTCCAGATGAATAGCCCGGCCGCGGTGCGCTATCCGCGCGGCACCGGCCCCGGCGCCGAGATCCAGGCCGAGATGACGGCGCTGCCGCTGGGCAAGGGCCTGTTGCGCCGCCAGGGCGAAAAAGTGGCCTTCCTCGCCTTCGGCAGCATGGTGACGCCGGCCCTGGCCGCCGCCGAGGCGCTGAACGCCACCGTGGCCGATATGCGCTTCGTCAAGCCGCTGGACGCGGAACTGGTATGCCGGCTGGCGGAGAGCCACGATCTGATCATCACCGTGGAGGAAAACGTGGTGATGGGCGGCGCCGGCTCGGCCTGTTTGGAGGCGATGCAGGCGATGGGCATCCTCAAACCGGTATTGCAACTGGGCCTGCCGGATGATTACGTGGAGCACGGCGACCCGGCCGGCATGCTGGCCGATTGCGGCCTGGACGCCGCCGGCATCGAGCGCAGCGTGCGCCAGCGGCTGGCGATGCTGTAAGTAAAACTTGTCGTCCAACTTCAACGCCCGGCTCCGCCGGGCGTTTTGCTTTGCCCCCTGAGAACCCACGCCAAGCGCCCATGTCGTCCGCCGTCGCTGAAGCGGCGTTCAGCTTTTGTCAGCCGCGCGCATTTGCCACCGACATACAATCCATTCAGAGCGCGACGCCGCCGCGCCATTCAACCGCAATGGAGTCATTCAATGTCGAACTATTGGGATTATATTGCCGAGTTTAAGAATGATATTGATGAGCTGCTGGAGAAGATCAGGCAGCGCACCGATGAACTGTCGCGGGCCAATCATCACATTATCGCCGCCGTGGCCGACGAGAAAGAAAATCCGGCCAAGGGCGTGGTGTTTTATGCGCCGGCCAACCAGGGCAATATCCAGAAGAACAATGCCGGCTGGCAGAAACTCTATATCGAGGCCAAGCCCAAAGGCGACGATCAGGCCGCCTACAATACAGAATTATTCGACAAGATTCGCAACAAACTGAACAGCTTGTCGCCAGCCGAGGCTTTCGGCGCCAAGCTCTTGCTGTCGGACAGCAAGGGCGGCAAGGCCACCATCACCCTGTTCTATCCCACCACCCACATCAAACTGCCCGTCATCAAGCCGCCCATCCCGCTGCCTGCCTGGCTATACACCTGCTACTTCGAGCCCTATATCGAAAACGTGGCCGACAAGCTGAATTCCGCCCTGAATTTCAGCGGCCCTAGCTTCTCCCTGCTCGCTTACTCCGACGAGGACGGCTCGGACGCCAAAGGCGTCATTTATAACAAACTGGGACTGAGCAACCCCGAGCTGGCCCATGTCGGCCATGCTTGGGCGCTGAAAACCTATTCCAGCAAAGCCGGTGGCCGCGACCAAGCCACCTACAAGGCCGAGCTGTTCGACAAGATCAAGACCGACCTGAACTCCCTGCCGGAACAGCATCTGTTGTTGGCCCAGCTGTTCTTGACCGATCGCTCCGAAGGCAGAGCCCATATCGCCCTGCTCTACCCGCAAGAGATCCGCCCCATCTAGCCCGCCTGGAAGCGGCGGCGCTTCGCCGCTCAAACGCAAGCCGCAGTCAAAACGGAAGCCCCCGGGCTTCCGTTTTTTGCGCCGCCGAATCCCCGCTCAGGCCTCCAGCAGATCCAGGATGCGCCGCGCCGTTTCCACCGGCCGTTCCAGCGGAAACAGATGGCTGCCCTGCTGCATCTGCACCTGGATATTGAAGTGCTTGCGCATGAAGCGCAGGTCCGCCGGTTTCAACACATCGGAGCCGACGCCGGCGATAAAAGCCGCCGGCACTTTCAATTGGCCGCGATAACGCGGAAAATCATGCGGCAGCGAACAATAGATGTCATGTTCGATCCGCGGACGGAATTTAAGCTTGCGTCCGCCCTGGCCGTCGTCCACCGTGCCGTGCTCGGCGTAGTCGGCCAGGCAGTCCGGATCGAAGCGGGCGAACATGGACTTGCGGGCGAAGTAGTCGTGAACCATGGCCACCGACGCCCAGTTGTCGCGCCGCTTCAGGGTGTTGCCGCCCGGGGTGATGCGATCGATGAAGCCCAGCTTCTTGGCCAGCCAGATGCCGCGCGAGCGGAACGGCCCCATCAGCGGCGAATCCAGGATCACGATGCGCTTGAACAGCTCCGGCCGGCGCAAGGCGGCGTAGAACATCAGGAAGCCGCCCAGAGAATGGCCGACGCCGACGATAGGGCCCTGATAGTGGCTTTCGATGTGGGCGATGGTTTCCTCCACCAGATGCGGCCAGCAGTCGGTGACCGGATAGGCCGGATCGTGGCCGATGGCGTCGAGGAAGCCCACCTGGCAGCGCTCGCCCAGCGCGTCCAGGAATTTGCGGTAAACCGAGGCCGGGAAACTGTTGGCATGAGCAAAGTGAATCGTTTCTCGCATGATGTCTGGTGTTGCGCCCTAGTTTTTATATAAATATTCTATCTTACCGTTTGCCCGTTATTTGAATTTAATGCATATTGTTTTCGCATAGCAAGACGCGGCCGCGACCAAGTCCGCCGCCTTCCGCACCCCGCCCGGCCGCCATGGAACCAAGCCTTCGCGCGCCGGTCATTCAAACGCTAACGACCATAAACCATAGAGTCATCCCGTGCCAATCAACTTATCGCTACTCTCATCCCGGATCGTGGGCTTGCTCGCGGTCACGCTGGCCTGCCTGGGCTTGAGCCTGCCCGCGCACGCCGTCAACCAGGACGACTTGCTGCCGGCCGAACAAGCCTTCGCCGCCAAGGTTGAGCGCGCCGGCGACCAGCTTCAGCTGACGCTGGACGTGGCCCCCGGCTACTACCTGTACCGCGACCGCACCCAGATCAGCAGCCAGCCGGCCAATCTGGTGGGCGCGCCGCAATTCCCCGCCGGCAAGGAAAAGAACGACCAGTACTTCGGCAAGCAGACCGTGTTCATCGGCAAGAACGTGGTGACCGTGCCCCTGCAGCCCAATGCGCCGGCCGAATTCGAACTGCAGGTCAAACTGCAAGGCTGCGCCGACGCCGGCGTGTGCTACCCGCCCTACACCCACAAGCTCAAGGTGGGCGGCACGCCGGCCGCCGGCGGCAAGCTGGGCGAATGGCTGTCGGAGGCCTCCCCGCAGGGAAAGTCCTCGGCCGGCAACAATGAGCTGGCAGCCCAGGGTTGGCTGACCACATTGGGCACCTTTCTGCTGGCGGGCATAGGCATGGCCTTCACCGCCTGCATGTATCCGCTGCTGCCCATCGTTTCCTCATTGATTGCCGGCCAGGGCGCAACGCTGACCCGCCGCCGCGGTTTCCTGTTGTCCTTCACCTATGTGCAAGGCCTGGCGCTGACCTATACCCTGGTCGGCGTGGTCGCCGGCCTCACCGGCGCGCTGCTGACCGTGTGGCTGCAACAGCCGGCGGTGGTGCTGAGCGCCAGCGCGCTGATGGTGGTGTTCGCGCTGTCCATGTTCGATCTGTTCACCATCCAGCTGCCGTCGGCGCTGCAGTCGCGGCTGGCCGACACCTCCAACCGGATGTCCGGCGGCAAGTTCGCCACCGTGTTCATCATGGGCGCGCTGTCCGCGCTGATCATCGGCCCCTGCGTCGCGCCGCCGCTGGCGCTGGCGCTGGGCTATATCGGCAGCACCGGCGACGCCGCGCTGGGCGGGGCCGCGCTGTACGCGATGGCGCTGGGCCTGGGCCTGCCGCTGATCCTGATCGGCACCTTCGGCGGCCAGGTGCTGCCGCGCGCCGGCGGCTGGATGAAAACCGTCAAGGCCTGCTTCGGCGTGGTGATGCTGGGCCTGGCCATCTGGCTGGCCACGCCCTTCCTGCCGGGCGCGCTGGTGATGCTGCTGTGGGCCTTGCTGCTGATAGGCAGCGCGGTGTCCCTGGGCGCGCTGGAAGCGCTGCCCGGCAACGCCGGCGCGCCGCGGCGGCTGGGCAAGGCCGCCGGCGTGGCGCTGCTGCTGATAGGCGCGGCCCAATTGGCCGGCCTGCTGGCCGGCGCCGACAACCCGCGCTACCCCTTGCGCTGGCTGGGCCAGGGCCAGGCGGAAGCCAAGGCCGCCGCCGTGTTCCAGCCGGTGGCGAACAGCGCTCAGCTGGACGCGCTGCTGGCCAGGGCCAAGACGGAAGGCAAGCCGCTGCTGCTGGACTTCTACGCCGACTGGTGCGTGTCCTGCAAGGAGATGGAGGCGGAAACCTTCCCGGACGCCGCGGTCAGCCGCCAGATGCAGGGCTATGTGCTGGCCAAGGCCGACGTGACCGCCAACAACGCCGAGCACCAGGCGCTGCTCAAGCGCTTCGGCCTGTTCGGCCCGCCGGGCATCATCCTGTTCGACAAGCTGGGCCAGGAGGCGGACCGCGTGATCGGCTTCACCCCGGCGGAAGCCTTCGCCAAGACCTTGGCGGCTGCGAATCCGCAATAGCCGCAAGCGCCAATTGCATTCACGCCCATTGCATTGCAGAATCAGCGGGCCGATCTTCCGATCGGCCCGTTTTCATTTTCCGAGAGCCCCATGGCCATCAATAAAGCGTTCTCCAATGTCAGCATTCTGGCCGTGTTCCAGATCGCCATCATCGCCCTGCTGGTGATGTCTTGCCTGCGCGTGATCCAACCCTTTCTCGGCGCCCTGACCTGGGCCTCCATCATCGCCATTTCCGCCTGGCCGCTGCATTGCCGGCTGCGGCAAAAACTGGGGGAGCGCCACAAGCTGGCCGCCCTGCTCATCGTGTTGGCGCTGGCGCTGGCGCTGGCCATTCCCATCGGCCTGATGGCGCTGACCTTGGCGGACACCCTGCCCCATCTGTCCGGCCTCACCCATGATCTGACCCAGCTGACCCTGCCCAACGCGCCGGCCTGGCTGGCCAATATCCCGGTGGTGGGCGAAAGCCTGCAAAAGCTGTGGGGCAGCGTGCAGGCCGACTTGCCCGGCTTCTTCGAAAAAATCCGCCCGGCGGTGAACCAGGGCGCGCTGTGGCTGTTGTCCGGCGGCGCCAATCTCAGCCTGAGCCTGCTGGAGATCGTGCTGGCCATCATCGTGTCCGGCCTGCTGTTGATCAACGGCGACCGGCTGTGGGACATGGTGGAGCTGATCGTGATCAAGCTGGGCGGCGCGCCGGCCGGCGAACTGCCGGACGTGATCGCCCGCACCATACGCAGCGTCACCACCGGGGTGGTGGGCACCGCGCTGGCGCAGACCATTCTGTGCGTGATCGGCCTCTTGATCGCCGGCGTGCCCGGCGCGCTGGTGCTGGGCTTCCTTTGCTTCATCGTCGCGGTGGCGCAGATGCCGACGCTGATCGTCTGGCTGCCGGCCGCCGCCTGGGTGTTTTACATCGGCAACACCGGCCTGGGCATCTTTCTGCTGGTCTGGGGCTTTTTGCTGATCAACACCATAGACAACATCCTGAAGCCCTTGCTGATCAGCCAGGGCGCGCAGATGCCGCTGTCGCTGATCTTCCTGGGCGTGATCGGCGGCCTGATCGCCTGGGGGGTGATAGGCCTGTTCATCGGCCCCACCCTGCTGGCGGTGGCCCTGACCATGCTGCGCCACTGGCTGCGCCCGGAATGTCCGGATCCCAAGGCCGGCGAGGCCGAAGCGCGCGGCGAGCGGCAGACCGCGGATTAAGAGATCGATACCGGACGGAGACTTGTTCATGACTTTCGCCACCCTGCTCGCCTTCGCCTTCATCATGTCCGTCGGCATTCTCACCCCGGGGCCGACGGTGTTGCTCGCGCTGAGCAACGGTTCCCGCTTCGGCCTGCGCTACGCGCTGTACGGCATGCTGGGCGCGGTCTTGGCCGACTTGCTGCTGGTGCTGTTGGTGGGTCTGGGTTTCGGCGCGCTGTTGGCGGCGTCCGAAACGCTATTTCAGATCGTCAAATGGCTGGGCGTGGCCTTTCTCGCCTATGTCGGCCTGCAGATGCTACGCGCCAAAGGCGGGCCGGCCTTGATCCGAGACGCCGCGCGCCAGCCTTCGCGCTGGGCCGCCGTCGCCAAGAGTTTTTCCGTGGCCATGGGCAACCCCAAGTATTATTTCTTCATGTCCGCGCTATTGCCTCAGTTCGTCTCGCCGGCCGAAGCCCAGTTGCCCCAGTACCTGGCCTTGGCCGCCGTGATCGTGGCGATAGACGTGCTGGCGATGAGCGGCTACGCGCTGCTGGGCGCGAAGTCTCTGCAACTGTGGCGGGAAAACGGCGTGAAGTGGCTGAACCGCATCAGCGGCGGCGCCTTGTTGGCCTTGGCGGGGTCGATCGCGCTGTACCGCAGGAGCGCTTGAGCGCCCAATGCCATAAACAAGGGCCCCTACGGGCCCTTTTTGTTGGCGCTCAAAACGCCGGACACTCCACTTCCCAATCGTCCTCGCTCAGATGCAGGTGGCAAGCCAGCCGCCAAGGCCGCGCCTCGGTCCAGCATTCGCTGGCGGCCTGGGCAGCGTCTATGGCGCCGGCGCGCAGCAGCACATTGCGTTCCTTGCGGCTGGGCCGCTGCTCCGCCTCCGGCGTCGCCAGCCTCACCTTGCAGGTGCCGCAAGTGCCCTGGCCGCAACGCCAATGCAGGGGCACGTCCGCCAGCCGCGCCAGGTCCAGCAGATTGTCTCCGGGCATGGCCTGCTGCTCGCCGAGCAGCGCGCCCTTGTCATCGACGAAGCGGATGGTGGGCACGGCTTACTGCACCAGCGGCAGATAGGCCAGCATGTCGCCGCGCGCCACCGCCTGGCCCGGCTCCAGCCGCACCAGGCCGTCGGCCCAGGCGCAGGACATCAGCACGCCGGAGCCTTGCTGCGGGTACAGTTCCAGCTGCCAGCGGCCGTCGACGCACACGCGCCGCACGCGGATGAACTCGCTGCGGCGCGCGTCCGGCCGGGTCCAGTCGAAGGCCGCCGGATACGGGCCTTCCGGCGCCAGCGCCGAGACCGGCAGGCCGGCGCGCCGTTCCAGGAAGGCGCGCGCCAGCACCTGGAAGGTGACGAAGCCGGACACCGGATTGCCCGGCAGGCCGATGAAGTCAGCCTGCCCCACCTTGCCGTAAGCCAGCGGCTTGCCCGGCTTGATCGCCAGTTTCCACAGGTCCAGCGAGCCCTCGGCCTCCACCGCGGCCTTGACGTGGTCTTCCTCGCCCACCGACACCCCGCCGCAGGTCATGATCACGTCGGCGGCGTCGGCGGCGTCGCGCAGCGCCTCTCGGGTGGCGCCCAGGGAATCGCGGACGATGCCCAGATCGATCACCTCGCAGCCCAGGCGCATCAGCGCCGGCGTCAGCCAGTAGCGGTTGGAGTTGTAGATCTGGCCGGCGGCCAGCGGCCGGCCCGGCTCCACCAGTTCGTCGCCGGTGAAGAACACCGCCACCCGCAGCGGGCGGCGCACCGTCAGCGTTTCCACGCCGATGGACGCGGCCAGGCCGATGTCGGCCGGGTTCAGCACTTTGCCAGCCGGCAGGATTTCCTGGCCGGCGCGGATGTCCTCGCCGCGACGGCGGATGTTCTGGCCGGCGCTGGCCGGCTGGCTGAAGCTCACCGTGCCGTCGGCGGCGGTTTCCGCCTGTTCCTGCATGATGACGGCGTCGGCGCCGGGCGGAATGGGCGCGCCGGTGAAGATGCGCGCCACGCTGCCGGCGGCCAGCGCCTGCGGCACGCTGCCGGCTGGCACCCGCTGCGACACCGGCATCGCCGCCGCTTGTTCGTCGGCGCGCAAGGCGTAGCCGTCCATCGCGCTATTGTCGTGCGGCGGCACGTCCAGCGTGGCCAGCACAGGCTCGGCCAGCACGCGGCCGGCGGCGGCCAGCAATTCGACTTGTTCGGTGGCGCTCAGCGGCTGGGCGCGCTCCAGCAGCCAGTCACGGGCTTGTTCAAAGCTCAGCATGGGGCAGATCCAATCGTGAAATCAGGAAGGCGGCGACGGCGTCGACGTCGTCGCGGTGAAACCAGGGAAGGTCCAGCGTTTGCGGCAGATCGCCGACCACGGCCAGAACTTGCGGATCGACAGGATGCAAGGCCGGTGCGGCCAGCGCGCTGTTGACCACTTCTATCTTGGGAATGGCTTCGTGCTTGAAGCCTTCGGCCAATACCAGATCGCAAGGGCCCAGCATGGCCAGGTGGGCGGCCAGCGGCAGATCGTTGCTGTCCGCCAGTTCCTCCACCAGCATGCGGCGGCGGGCCGAGGCCAACAGCACTTGCGCGGCGCCGGCCTGGCGATGCCGCCAGCTGTCCTTGCCCGGCGTGTCCCAGTCCACGTCGTGGTGGGTATGTTTGACCACGGCGACGCGCAGGCCGCGGGCGGTCAGACGGGGAATCAGTTTTTCCAGCAAGGTGGTCTTGCCGCTGCCGGAATAGCCGGCGAAACCCAATACATGCATAGCGCCGACGCCCCCATAAAGATTCAGGCGGCCATGATAGCATGGCCGCCTGTAGGCTTGACTCCTACCAAAGAGCTAGCCGCCTAAGCCGCGTGAGCGAGCTTGTTGGCGGGTTCCGGCGTCTCAAAACGTTTCCAGTCCACGATCATCACCTGGGTCAGGCCGCAGTCCACCGCCAGCTGCGCCTCGATCTCCTCCAGCACCTGATGGCAATGGATCACGCCGTTGATCACCACTTCGGCCCGGCGCATCACGCTGTCGTCCGGCGTGACAAACCATATGCAGTAATGGCCCATATTCGCTCCCCCAGGTGGTTTCATCGCGACGGCCGACGCATTGTCCCGCCGTCAACTACAAATATCGTCCCAGTTGCCGCCAAACTTCAAGTTTTCTGTCAAAGGCCAGGGTATGCGCCGGGCTGGAAGAAGGCAAGGCCAGGATGTCCAGCCCCAGACCGTCCAGCTGTCCGGCCGCGCGCGCGGCGGTGGCGCCGTTGAAGGCGACCGCTCGCAGCCGCGGCAGGCTTTGCGCCAGTTCGCGCAGATCGTTGGCCTGCTGATCGCGGATGTCGGCGTCCAGGCTGCCGCGCCGCCGCGCGCTGGCGATCACGTCCCACAAGGCCACGCCGGCCTGTTGCAGCGCGTTCAGGCGTTCGGCGTAGGCCAGCTCGACCAGCGGCCGGCCGGTGATCGCCTGCAGCAGCGGCCAGAATTGATTGCGGGGATGAGCGTAGTACTGGCCGGCCTGCAAGGAGGCGTCGCCGGGCAAGGAGCCCAGCACCAAGACGCGGGCGTCCGGCCGCGCCACCGGCGGGAAACAGGATTTGGCGGCCGCGCCGCTCAAAACAGCTGTCCCTGCTGACGCAGCAGCCAGGCCTTGACCGGGCCGAAGCTTTTGCGATGCGCCGGCAAGGCGCCGTGCTGCTCCAGCGCGGCCAGATGTTCGGCGGTGGGGTAGCCTTTGTGGCGGGCGAAGCCGTATTGCGGATGCAGGGCGTCCAGCGCCACCAGTTCGGCGTCGCGCGCGGTCTTGGCCAGGATGGAGGCGGCGGAGATGGCCGCCACCTTGGCGTCGCCCTTGACGATGGCTTCTCCCGGCACCGGCAGGCCCTTGGGCACGCGGTTGCCGTCGATCAGCGCGCGCGTCGCCTGCGGCTGCAGGCCTTGCACCGCCCGCGTCATCGCCAGCATGGTGGCGTGCAGGATGTTGAGCGTGTCGATTTCCTCGACGCTGGCGCTGGCGATGCACCAGGCCAGCGCGTCGCGCTTGATCAGCGGCGCCAGTTCATCGCGGCGGGCCTCGCTCAGCACTTTGGAATCGGCCAGGCCGGCGATGGGCTTGGCCGGGTCCAGAATCACCGCGGCGGCGAACACCGCGCCGGCCAGCGGACCGCGGCCGGCTTCGTCGACGCCGGCGATCCGCTCCAGATCCAGCCCGCTCATTGCCGCCCCGCCACTTGCAACACCGCGTCCGCGGCCAGCGCGGCGGTGTCCTGGCGCAGCGACTGATGCAGCTCGGTAAAGGTCTGCACCATCTCGCGGCGCGCGTCCTGATCTTCGTACAGCCTTTGCATCTCCGCCGCCAGCTTGGCCGGCGTGGCCTGTTTCTGCAGCAGTTCCGGCACCACGAAGCGGCCGCACAGGATATTGGGCAGGCCGACGTAGGGCAGACGGATCTTGCGTTTGACCAGGCGGTAAGTCAGCGGGGACAGCTTGTAGCTGATCACCATCGGCTTCTTGGTCAACGCCACTTCCAGCGTGGCGGTGCCGCTGGTGACCAGCACCGCGTCGCTGGCGATCATCGCCATCTGCGCGTGGCCGAACAGCTTGCGCAAGGGCAGATCCCAGCCCTTGCAGCGGCTCAACATGCGGTCGAACAGCTCCATGGTGGGGCGGGTGGCCAGCGGCACCAGGAACTGGGCGTCCGGATAGCTTTTCAGCAGCAGCTTGGCGGTTTCGATGTACAGCGGCGCCATGTGCTCCAGTTCGCCGATGCGGCTGCCCGGCATCAGGGTGAACACCGGCGCGCGCTGCGGCAGCCCCAGCTGCTCGCGCATCGCGCCCTGGTCCGGGCGCAGCGGAATCTCGCTGGCCAGCGGGTGGCCGACATAGGTGACCGGCACCCCGGCCTGACGGTATAAGGGCGGCTCCATCGGGAACAGGCACAGCATGTGACTGACGCTGCGGCCTATCTTCTGCACCCGCTCCGGCCGCCAGGCCCAAACCGAGGGGCTGACGTAGTGAACGGTGGGAATGCCGGCGCGCTTGAGCGCGGCCTCCAGGTCCAGATTGAAGTCCGGCGCGTCGATGCCGATGAAAACGTCCGGCTTTTCCGCGATCAGGCGGTCGCGCAGGGTGCGGCGGATGCGCAGCAGTTCCGGCAGGCGCTTGAGCACCTCGGCGTAACCCATCACCGCCAGCCGGCTTTGCGGCGCGTGGCTGACAAAGCCTCTGGCCTCCATCCGCGGGCCGCCGATGCCGGCGAACTCGATGTCGGGATAGCGCGCCAGCAGCGCGTCCATCAGGTGGGCGGCAAGAAGGTCGCCAGAGGCTTCCCCAGCCACCATGGCGACCTTCAGTGCCCGCTTGCTTTTAAACAAAGTGTCGGGCATGGATCTCAGCGAATGATGCCTCTGGCGGACTGGCCAAAGAAGCGGGTGAACGGAGCCAGTTCATCGTGGCCGGCGGCGGCTTCCTCCAGGATGGCGGCCTTGGCGTCCTCAAACGACAGGCCCTGACGGTACAGCGTCTTGTAGGCGCCCCTCACGCGGCGGATCTGCTCGGCGCTGAAGCCGCGGCGCTTCATGCCTTCGGCATTGATGCCGGAGGGCACCGCGCGGTTGCCGTGCGCCATCACGAACGGCGGCACGTCCTGGGCCACGGCGCTGGCGAAGGCGGTCATCGCGTGCTCGCCGATGATGGCGAACTGGTGCACGCTGGTGAAGCCGCCCAGAATCACCCAGTCGCCCAGCTGCACGTGGCCGGCCAGCGTGGCGTTGTTGGCCAGGATCACGTTATTGCCCACCTGGCAGTCATGCGCGACGTGCACATAGGCCATCACCCAGTTGTCGTTGCCGACGCGGGTCACGCCCGCGTCCTGGGCGGTGCCGGTGTTGAAGGTGCAGAATTCGCGAATGGTGTTGTTATCGCCGATTTCCAGACGGGTCGGCTCGCCGGCGTACTTCTTGTCCTGTGGCTGGGCGCCCAGCGAACAGAACTGGAAGATGCGATTGTTCTTGCCGATGGCGGTGTGACCCTCGATCACCACGTGAGGGCCCACCCAGCTGCCGCTGCCGATGCTGACGTTGGGGCCGATAATGGTGTAAGGGCCGATTTCCACGTCGTCGGCGATCTGAGCCTTGGGGTCGACGATGGCGGTTGGATGGATGGCCATGATCACACCTCGCGCTTGGCGCACATGATTTCGGCTTCGCAAGCCAGTTGGCCGTCCACCAGCGCGCGGGCGGAATACTTGCCGATGCCGCGCTTGCTGGTGATCAGTTCCACTTCGAAGGTCAGCTGGTCGCCCGGCACCACTTGGCGCTTGAAGCGGGCGTTGTCGATGCCGACGAAGAAATACAGCTCGTTCTCGGCGCGCTCGCCCTGGCTGCGGATGGCCAGGATGCCGGCGGCCTGGGCCATCGCCTCGATGATCAGCACGCCCGGCATCACCGGGTATTGCTCGAAGTGGCCGACGAAGAACGGCTCGTTGATGGTGACGTTCTTCAGCGCCTTGATGCGCTTGTTTTCCTCGAACTCGGTGACACGGTCCACCAGCAGGAAAGGATAGCGATGCGGCAGATAGCGCATGATCTCGCGGACATCGATGGTGACGGCGTGTTCAGACATTGGGGGATTCCTCCTGATTCTTCATTTCTTTGAGCTCGCGCTCGAGCTGCTTGAGCCGCTTGGCCATATCGTCCAGATGACGGACGTGCACGGCGTTGGCCAGCCACTCTTTCATAGGTTGCAAGGGGTAAGACGAGGCGTAGGTGCCCGGCGTCTTGATCGACTTCGACACCAGGGTGCCGCCGCCGATATGGGTTTTGTCCGTAATCTCGATGTGGCCGACGAACATCGCCGCGCCGCCCACGGTGCAATAAGCGCCGATCTTGGCGCTGCCGGCGATGCCGACACAACCGGCGATGGCGGAATGCTCGCCGATCTGCACGTTATGGGCGATCTGCACCAGATTATCCACCTTGGCGCCCTTGCGGATCACGGTGTCCGCCATCGCGCCGCGGTCCACCGTGGTGTTTGCGCCGATTTCCACATCGTCCTCAATGATGACGCGGCCGGTTTGCGGAATTTTGAACCAGTGGTCCTTATCCCAGGCCAGACCGAAGCCGTCGGCGCCGATCACGCTGCCGGAGTGCACGCCGACGCGGTGGCCCAGCACGCAGCCGTGATAAAGCGTGACGTTGGGATAGAGCACCACATCGTCGCCCAGCACGCAGTCGTCGCCCACCACCACGCCCGGCATCAGCCGGCAGCGCTCGCCGATGACCGCGTTGCGGCCGATGCTGACGTGCTCGCGCACCTCCGCGCTGGCCGCCACCCGCGCGCCCTCGCCCAGCACCGCGCTGGGATGCACGCCGGCGCGGGCCAGCGGCTGCGGGTGGAATAGCGCGGCCAGCCGCGCGAAGTAGAGATAAGGGTCCGCGGCGACGATCCAGGAGCGCTGCTTCCAGACCTCGGTCTGCGCCAGCTCTTCCGCCATCTTGGGCGCGACGATCACCGCGCTGGCGGCGCTGTCGTCCAGCTGCTTGCGATACTTGGGATTGGCCAGAAAGGCGATGTCGCCGGCCGCGGCCGCTTCCAGCGGCGCCAGGCGGCCCACCGTCAGGTCCGAGCCGGCCAGTTCGCCGCCCAGCTGCCCGGTAATGAATGAGAGGGTATAAGCCATCAAAAACGAAAGCCGACCTGGGGTCGGCTTGCTCCCGTAATGTGAGTTGGCGCGCGGCCATGGCCGCGCGCATTCGGAACGGCCCTTGCGCCGCCCCGCCCTGCCTTCAGCGGTCCAGTTCTTTCAGAACCTTGGGCGTCAGGTCGTACTTGGGGTTCACATACACCACGTCTTGCAGGATCAGGTCGTACTGTTCGCGCTCGGCCAGCTGCTTGAGCGCGCGATTGGCCCGCTCCTGCACCGAAGCGAACTCCTCGTTGCGGCGCTGGTTGAAGTCCTCGGACAGCTCGCGGCCCTTGGCCCGGTAATCCCGGTCCAAGGCCGCGTATTCACGCTCGTAGCGCTTGCGGTCGTCGGAGTTCAGGCTGCTCTTGGCCAGTTGGGACTCCAGCTCCTTGGCACGCGCCTCCATCTTCTTCAGCTCGTTGCGCCGCTCGCCAAACTCCTTGTCCAGACGTTTCTGGATGGCGATCGCCGGCGCCGCTTCGCGATAGATGCGCTCGGTGTTGACATAGCCCATTTTGAGATCGGCCGCCTGGGCCGACATGGCGGCCATGGATAAGAGCACGGCCGCCCATTGCAATGCTTTCATATAACAACCCCGTCAATTTTAGAACACGGTACCCAGCTGGAATTGGAAGCGCTGGACTTTGTCGTTGTCCTTCTTCTTCAGCGGATTGGCGATACTGAATTTCATCGGTCCGATCGGAGACAGCCAGGTCAACGCCACGCCTGCGGAGTAGCGCATGCCGTCGCCGGCGGAACTGCCGGCCACCGACGGATCCCACAAGGTGCCGGCGTCGAAGAACAGGCTGGTGCGCACCGACTTATTGTCCTTCATTCCCGGGAAGGGGAACAGCACTTCAGCGTTGGCCACCGCCTTGCGGGTACCGCCCAGGTAGTCGCCGTTGGTGTCGCGCGGGCCGATACTGCTGGTGTCGTAACCGCGCACCGAGCCCAGACCGCCCATGTAGAAGTTCTGGAAGAACGGCAGACGCGAAGTCTTGCCGTAGCCGTCGGCATAGCCCAGCTCGCCGTTCAGCATCAGCGTGAAGGTCTTGGTCAGCGGGAAGAACCAGGTCTGCTGATGGGTCAGGCGGTAGTACTGCAGATCGCCGCCCGGCAGGCCGGCGTCCGCGCCCACCTTGATCACCGCGCCGCGAGTCGGCCACAGCGCGCTGTCGCGGGTGTCGCGGCCCCAGCTGATGGTGCCCAGCAGCGTGTTGTTGCTGGCGCCGTACTGGTTGACGAAGTCCTTGTAACGCTGCGGACTGTTGTTGTAGGTGCTGATCTTGGTGTTTTCCGCGCCGATGCTGAAGTTGATGCGGTCGTACTCGGTCACCGGCACTCCGAAGCGCACCGCGCCGCCGATGGTGCTGGTCTTGTACGCGGAAATATTGGTGGCGTCCGGGTTGTAGACGCGGTTGTACAGGTCGTAGCCCAGGCTGACGCCGTCCGGCGTGAAGTACGGATCGGTGAAGGACAGTGACAGGTTCTTGTTCACCTTGCCGGTGGACAGGCCCAGCGACATATACTTGCCGGAGCCGAAGATATTGCTCTGCGACAGGTTGGCGGACAATTGCACGCCCTCGCCCTGCACGAAGCCGATGCCGGCGGACACGCTGCCCGTGGAGCGCTCCTTCAGGCTGATGTTCATGTCCACCTGGTCGGCGGCGTCCGGCACGGCCGGGGTTTCGATGTTGACGTCCTCGAAATAACCCAGCAGCTCCACGCGCTCCTTGCTGCGCTTGATCTTGTCGGCGCCGTAAGGCGCGCCTTCCAGCTGGCGCAGTTCGCGGCGGATCACTTCATCGCGGGTCTTGGTGTTGCCGGCGATGTTGACGCGGCGCACATAGGTCTTGCGGCCCGGATCCACGAAGAAGGTGAAGGCCACGGTCTGTTTGTCGTGGTCGATGTCGGGCAGCACGTTGACGTTGGCGAAGGCGTAGCCGGCCTGGCCCAGGCGGTCGCTCAGCGACTTGACCGACTCGGTGATTCTTTCATTGTTGAAAGTGTCCCCGGCCTTGGCCTGGATCAGCTTGCGCAGATCGGCTTCCGGCACTTTGAGGTCGCCGGCCAGCTTGATGTCGGAGATGGTGAATTTCTTGCCTTCGTGAATATTCACCGTCAGGAACATATCCTGCTTGTCGGCGCTGATCGACACCTGGGTGGAGTCGATGTTGAATTCCAGATAGCCCTGGTTCTGATAGAAGGCCTTGAGCTTTTCCAGATCGCCGGTCAGTTTCTGCTTGGAGTACTGGTCGTCCTTGGTCACCCAGGACAGCCAGCCGCCGGTGGTCAGGCTGAACTGGTCCACCAGGTCGGACTGCTTGAAGGCGCTGGCGCCGACAATGCGGATTTCCTTGATGCGCGCGGTCACGCCCTCGTTGATGTCCAGCGTCACCGCCACGCGGTTGCGTTCCAGCTTGGTCACCGACGGGGTCACTTCCACCGAGTACTTGCCGCGGCTGTAATACTGGCGCTTGAGTTCCTGCACCGCGCCGTCCAGCAGCGCCTGATCGAAGATCAGCGATTCGGCGAAGCCGTTGTCCTTCAAGGCCTTTTTCAGCTGGTCCTTACTGAACTCCTTGGCGCCGTTGATGTTGAGCTGGCTGACCACCGGGCGCTCGGCCACGGCCACGATCACCACGCTGTCGCGCGATTCGATGCGCACATCGTTGAAGAAGCCGGTGGCGAACAGGGCCTTGATCGCCTCGTTGGCTTTCTGGTCATTGAAGGTGTCGCCCACCTTGACCGGCAGATAGTTGAATACGGTGCCGGGCTCGGTGCGCTGCAAGCCTTCAACGCGAATGTCTTTGATGACAAAAGGATCAGCAGCCCAGGCCATGGAGGCCGAAGTCAGGCCCAGTACGGCTGCTGCAAGCAATTTCAATTTCATAGATCGGTTTTAACCCCCAAATAGGCGGCTGAAATCATTCAGCAAAGCGAACGCCATCAAAGACGCCAGCAAGATGAAGCCAATTTTTTGTCCGAACAATTGCGCCCGCTCACTGACGGGGCGGCCTCTGATCAACTCCGCGACATAATACATTAAGTGCCCGCCATCCAGAACTGGAATCGGCAGCAGATTCAGCACGCCTATGCTGATGCTGATCAGCGCCAGGAACTCCAGATAAGGCGTCAGGCCCTCGCGCGCGGTCTGGCCGGCGACGTTGGCGATGGTCAGCGGGCCGGACAGATTATCCAGCGAGGCCTGGCCCATCAGCATGCGTCCCATGAACTTGACGCTCATCCAGCTGGTGTCCCAGGTCTTGGCCAAGGCGGCCAAACCCGCCTGCGCCGCGGAATAGTGTTCGGTGTACAGCAACTGACGACCCCAGCCGGCGTCCGGCTGCGGCGCGGCGCCGATGCGCCCCACCACTTCGCCGTCCTGCTGGTGCGCCTGCGGCCGCACTTTGATGTTCAGCGTCTCCGCGCCGCGCTGGACTTTCACGTCCAGATCGCGCCCCGGGCTGTTGCGCACCTGCGCCACCCAGCCTTCCCAGCTGTTCAGCGCCTGGCCGTTGAGCGCCAGCAGCTTGTCGCCCGGCTTGAGGCCGGCGCTTTGCGCGGCGCCGCCCTCCTCCAGCGCGCCTATCACCGGCAGGAAACGCCCCGGCGTCAGGCCGGTGTTGCCCTGTTGCATCGCAGTCACCGCCTTGTCGCCGAAGCGGGCGGGGTCGATGCGGCGATCGGCCTTGGCGCCGGCCGCGGTTTCCACCTGCACCACGGTGGCGTCCGGCGACATCGCCGCCTCCACCAGGGCGAGACGAATCTGCTGCCAGTTGGCCACCGGCTGGCCGGCCACGCTCAGGATGCGGTCGCCGGGCGCGAAGCCGGCCGCCGCGGCCGGCGTCTGCGCCACCACCGTGCCAACCAGAGGCTTGACCTGGGTCACGCCCTGGCCCATCACCACCCAGTACAGCAGCACCGCCAGCAAGAGATTGGCCAGCGGGCCGGCGGCGACGATGGCGATGCGCTTCAACACATGCTGATTATTGAAGGCCTGCGGGCGCAGTTCTTCCGTCACCGGGCCTTCGCGCTCGTCCAGCATGCGCACATAGCCGCCCAGCGGAATCGGACAGATCACCCACTCGGTGCCCTTGCGCCAGTAAGTCCACAGCGGCTTGCCGAAGCCGATGGAAAACCGCAGCACCTTAACGCCGCACCAGCGGGCCACCCAGTAGTGGCCCAGTTCGTGGAAGGTCACCAGCACGCCGATGGCCACCAGGAAGGCGAGCAGGGTCAGCATGCGGCCACCCGCTGCAGCGCGAAGGCGCGCGCTTCCTCATCCTTGGCCAGCAAGGCCTCGACCGAGCCGCTGCCGGCCAGGCTGACGCCGTCCAGCGCGGCGGACACCACGGCGGGGATGTCGACGAAACGCAGCCGCCCATGCAGGAAGGCGTCCACCGCCACCTCGTTGGCCGCGTTCAGCACCGCCGGCGCGTCGCCGCCCAGGCGCAGCACGTCGAAAGCCAGCTTCAGACAGGGGAAGCGCTCCGGGTCCGGCGCTTCGAAAGTGAGGTTGGACAGCGAGAAAAAGTCCAGCGAACCCACGCCCGCCTCGATGCGCTCCGGCCAGGCCAGCGCGCAGGCGATGGGCGTGCGCATGTCCGGCGAACCCAGCTGGGCCATCACCGAACCATCGCGATACTGCACCATGGAATGAATCACGCTTTGCGGATGCACCACCACGTCGATGCGCTCCGGCGGCGCGGAGAACAGCCAGTGCGCCTCGATCACCTCCAAGCCCTTGTTCATCAGCGAGGCGGAATCGACGGAAATCTTGCGCCCCATCACCCAATTGGGGTGGCGGCAGGCGTCGTCCGGGGTCACGCGCAGCAAGTCTTCGGCCGAAGACTGACGGAAGGGGCCGCCGGAAGCGGTGAGAATGATTTTGCGGATGCCGGCGGCGTCCAGATTGCCGGCGTAGTCGTGGGGCAGCGATTGAAAGATGGCGCTGTGCTCGCTGTCCACCGGCAGCAGGGTCGCGCCGTGGCGGCGCGCCGCGTCCATGAACAGACGGCCGGCCACCACCAGGGATTCCTTGTTGGCCAGCAAGATGCGCTTGCCGGCGCGCGCCGCCGCCATGGCGGACGGCAGACCGGCGGCGCCGACGATGGCGGCCATCACCACCTCGGCCTCCGGCAAGGCCGCCACCTGGACCAGCGCGGCCGGGCCGTGCAGCACCTCGGCGTTCACCCCCGCCTCGGCCAGCCGGCCGCGCAGAGCGTCGGCGGACGCGGCGTCGCCGGTCACCACGTAGGCAGGCCGGAATTGCAAAGCCTGTTGGAACAGGCGATCCACCTGGCGGTTGCCGGTCAGCGCCACCACCCGGTAACGCTCGGGGTGGCGCGCCACCACGTCCAGCGTATTGACGCCCACGCTGCCGGTGGCGCCGAGAACGACAATCCCTTGCGGTTTCGTCATTTGAGTTTCCTGCGGTTACATGCCGCCCAGAACGCGCAGCGCGTTGCTGACGGCGAGGACGGCGATAAGACTGTCGATGCGGTCGTACACGCCGCCGTGGCCGGGCAGCAAGCGGCTGCTGTCCTTGATGCCCGACGCGCGCTTGAACCAGGATTCCAGCAGATCGCCCATCACGCTGACCGCGGTCAGCGGCAAGGCCAGCAACAGCAGCGCCCACACCGGCAAGCCGGTGTCTATCCAGCCCAGATGGTCCACCAGCGCCACGTACAGCGCCACGCAGATCACGCCGCCGTAGACGCCCTCCCAGCTCTTGCCCGGGCTGATGGACGGCGCCAGCTTGCGCCGGCCGAAAGCCTTGCCGGAAAAGTAGGCGGCGATGTCCGCCACCCACACCAGGCCCATCACCGCCAGCAGGGCGAAGGCGTCCGCCGCGCCAGGCTGCGGCCGCCACTCCAGGAAGGCGAACCAGGCCGGCAGCATCAGCAGCCAGCCCAGCAGCCAGGCCAACGGGCCCGGGGGGATGCGCCAGCGCTTGGCCAGCCAGCACGGCACCAGCAGCAGCCAGAAACCCAGCGTCAGAACGTGCTCAAGCGGGCCCAACCGGTAATGGCCGAACCAGGCGGCCGCGGCCAGGCCGCTGCTCGCCGCCAGATACAGCCATTTGCCGGCGCCGGTCATGCCGGCCATCCGGCTGAACTCCCACATGGCCAAAACGACGATCAGCCAGGAGAAGCCCGCCCAGGCCTCGGCCGGGAACAGAAACAGCGCCGCCAACATCAGGGGCAGCAAGACCAGAGCCGTCAGAACGCGTGTCAGCAGCATGGCTTAACGCCCGTCCCGACGCAGATGCTCGGGCAGTTGCTCGCTGGTGCGTCCGAAGCGGCGCTCGCGGCATTGGTATGAATCAATGGCGGTTTCCAGCGCCGCGCGGTCGAAGTCCGGCCACAGCGTCTCGGTGAAGTAGAGCTCGGAATAAGCCAGCTGCCACAGCAGGAAGTTGCTGATGCGCTGTTCGCCGCCGGTGCGGATGAACAAATCCGGCTCCGGCGCCCACGGCATCGACAGGCGCTGGCTCAGCGCCTCCTCCTCGATATGGGTGGCGCCCTCGGCAATCAGGCCGTTGACCGCGTTGAGGATGTCCCAGCGGCCGCCGTAGTCGGCGGCGATGTTCAAGGCCAGACCGTCGTTGCCGGCGGTCTTTTCCTCGGCGCGCAGGATGCGTTCCTGCAAGTCCGCGCTGAAACGCTCGCGCGAACCCAATACCCGCAAGCGGATATTATTGCTGTGCAGCTTGCTGACCTCGTGCTCGAGCGCGCGGATGAACAGGTCCATCAGAAAGGACACTTCCTCCTGCGGACGCCGCCAATTCTCGGTGGAGAAGGCGAACAGGGTCAGGCATTCGACGCCCAGTTCCTTGCAGGCTCCGACGATCTCGCGCACGGTGTCCAGGCCCCGCTTGTGGCCGGCCACCCGCGGCAGAAAACGCTTTTTGGCCCAGCGGCCGTTGCCATCCATGATGATGGCGATATGCCGAGGCACGGAACGCACCTCCGGCACATCCTTGGTAGAGCTTGCAAACAAGGTACGGCGCTCCTTAGACGGCCATCAGGTCGGCTTCCTTGGCGGCCAGGGCCTTGTCGATTTCGACGGTGTACTTGTCGGTCAGCTTCTGGATCTCATCCTGGCCGCGACGCTCGTCGTCCTCGGTAATGGCCTTGTCTTTAAGCAGGTTCTTGAATTCGTTGTTGGCGTCGCGGCGGATATTGCGCACGGCCACGCGCGCGCCCTCGGCCTCGCCGCGCACCACCTTGATGAGATCCTTGCGGCGCTCTTCGGTCAGCATCGGCATCGGCACGCGGATGATCTCGCCCATGGAGGCCGGGTTCAGGCCCAGGTCGGAGTCGCGGATCGCTTTTTCGATCTTGGCCAGCATCGGCTTTTCCCAGGGTTGCACGCCGATAGTGCGCGCGTCCACCAGGGTGACGTTGGCCACCTGGCTGATGGGCACGTCGCTGCCATAGTAATCCACCATGACATGATCAAGAATGCCGGTATGGGCGCGACCGGTGCGCACCTTGCTCAGGTCGGTCTTGAACGCGTCCAGCGACTTCTGCATTTTCTGCTCGGCCGATTTCTTGATGTCGTTAATCATGTCCACTCCAAATCGAAACTTAAAAAGACAAGGCGAAAACGGCCATTGCCGCTTTCGCCTTCAGCAATTTTCAAACTCAGCAGTGTACCAGCGTGCCTTCGTCTTCGCCAAGCACGACCCGGGTCAGCGCGCCGCTCTTGAAGATGCTGAACACCTTGATGTTCAGGTTCTGGTCGCGGCACAGCGCGAAGGCGGTGGCGTCCATCACTTTCAGGTTGCGCGAGATCGCCTCGTCGAAGGTCAGGGTCTGGTAACGTATCGCGTCCGGGTTCTTTTTCGGATCGTCGGTGTACACGCCGTCCACCTTGGTGGCTTTCAGCATGATGTCCACGTTCATTTCCATGCCGCGCAGCGCCGCGGCGGTGTCCGTGGTGAAGAAGGGGTTGCCGGTGCCGGCGGCGAAGATCACCACCTTGCCCTCTTCCAGGTATTGCATCGCCTTGCCGCGCACATAGGGCTCGGCGATCTGCTGCATGGTCAGCGCCGACTGCACGCGCGCGATCAACCCAGCCTTGGTCATCGCGTCCTTCAACGCCAGCGCGTTCATCACCGTGGCCATCATGCCCATGTAGTCCGCGGTGGCGCGATCCATGCCCGCGGCCGCCGGCGCGACGCCGCGGAAGATGTTGCCGCCGCCGATCACCACGCCCACTTCCACGCCAAGCTCCACGACTTCCTTGATCTGACCAACGATCTGCTCGATCGTGGCACGGTTGATGCCATAGCTGTCATCGCCCATCAGGGCCTCGCCTGAAAGTTTCAGCAGGATGCGTTTATAGGCAGGAACTTGGCTCATGGTAACCTCGGTTTGGCTGGATATTCGGTTTTCAGTTTGCAAAACGGCACCCTGCAGGCAGGGTGCCGTCAATACGTCTCGCGACTGGGCGCTTACAGCTTGGCGGCTGCAGCCACTTCAGCGGCGTAGTCTACTACTTTCTTCTCAATGCCTTCGCCCACTACGAACATGGCGAACGCCTTGACCGAGGCTTTCTTCTCGGCCAACAGTTTTTCCACGGTCTGGTCCGGGTTCTTGACGAAGGGCTGGCCCATCAGGGTCACTTCGGCCAGGAACTTGTTGACGCGGCCTTCAACCATCTTGGCGACGATGTCGGCCGGCTTGCCGGATTCGGCGGCCTGAGCGGTGTAGATCTTGCGCTCTTGCTCCAGGATGTCGGCGGAAACCTGATCCTTGGACACGCAGATCGGCTTGGAAGCGGCGATGTGCATGGCCACGTCCTTGCCCACTTGCTCTTCGCCGGCGAAGTCGACGATCACGCCGATCTTGGCGCCGTGCAGATAGGTGGCGATCGCGCCTTCGGTCTGGTAGCGAACGAAACGACGGATGGTCATGTTCTCGCCCAGCTTGGCGATGGCGGCCTTGCGGATGTCTTCAACGGACTGGCCGTCGATTTCCACGGCGGACAGCGCTTCCACGTCGGCCGGGTTGGCTACGACCACAGCCTTGGCGGCGGCGGCGGCCAGGGCCAGGAAGGTCGGGTCCTTGGCAACGAAGTCGGTTTCACAGTTGACTTCCACCAGGGCGCCAACGCCGCCTTCAACGAAGGAACCGATGATGCCTTCGGCAGCCACGCGGCCAGCCATCTTGGAAGCCTTGTTGCCGGACTTGATGCGCAGAATTTCTTCAGCCTTGGCGGCGTCGCCTTCGGCTTCCACCAGGGCTTTTTTGCATTCCATCATGCCGAGGCCGGTGGCCGCGCGCAGATCCGAAACCATTTTTGCGGTAATGTCCGCCATACTTCGTACTCCTGAATGATTTTGATTACGTGGGTCTAAAAAAAGGGGCTTACGCCCCTTTTCGTCTGCTTACTCGGCTTGAGCCGATTCAGCAGCCACGATCTCGTGCAGAGACTGGGCGCGGCCTTCCAGCACCGCGTCGGCCATGCCGCGAGCGTACAGGCGGATGGCGCGGCTGGAGTCGTCGTTGCCCGGGATCACGTAATCGATGCCGTCCGGGGTGTTGTTGGTGTCAACAACGCCGATAACCGGGATACCCAGTTTCTTGGCTTCGACGATGGTGCCCTTCTGGTAACCAGTGTCGATAACGAAGATGGCGTCCGGCAGGCCCTTCATATCCTTGATGCCGCCCAGCGAACGCTCCAGCTTGTCGACTTCGCGTTGCAGGTCCAGCAGTTCTTTCTTGTTGTAACCGGTATCGCCAGCGGATTCCAGGATGGCGCGCTTCTCTTCAAGACGCTTGATCGACTGCTTCACGGTCTTGTAGTTGGTCAGCATGCCGCCCAGCCAGCGGTGGTCAACAAACGGCATGCCGCAACGGGCAGCTTCTTCACGTACGATCTCACGAGCCTGACGCTTGGTGCCCACGAACATGATGGAACCTTTGTTGGCGGCCAGACGACGCACATAGTCCTGGGCTTCTACGAACAGCGGCAGAGTCTTTTCCAGGTTGATGATGTGAATCTTGTTGCGGCTGCCGAAGATGTACTTGGCCATCTTCGGGTTCCAGAAGCGGGTTTGGTGGCCGAAGTGAACGCCGGCCTCAAGCATTTGACGCATGGTAACGTTGGTGGACATGCAAAAACTCCTTAAAGGGTTAAGCCTCCATCCGCGCAGACAACCTCGAAGCGAGGCACCCTTTGGCGCGGATGTGCGTAATAGATGATTTTCCCCCGCCAGGATGGCAAGGGACGCGGGATTCTAACACCGGACGGCGGAGCGCTCAAGCCTCCTCGCGCGCCTCGCGGGCTTTTTCCCGCTGACGGCGCAGCTTGCGCCGCGTCATCCGCGCCACAAAGAAGGTGGGCAGCACGCCCAGAAAGAACACGGTGGACAGCGAAGCCAGCACGCTGTGCTGCGCCACCGCCAGCATCAGCACCACATAGAGCCAGCCCAGCAACACGATCAGCAACATATTTAAACAATCGTTTGAATTTTCCGGCAAAGCCGACAACAATGACAGCGCCGGGTCAAACCCGCTGCGCCCGCCAACCCCAGACCGACAGACATTGTAAAGCGAGCCCCGCCCCATGCAAACCGCCATCACCCGCCTGCTCGGCATCCAGCGCCCGCTGATCTGCCCCGGCATGAGCTATATCGCCACCCCGGAACTGGTGGCCGCCGTCGGCAACGCCGGCGGCCTGGGCATACTCGCCACCGGCCCGCTGACGCCGGAGCTGACGCGACAAGCGATACGCCGCGTGCGCGAGCTGAGCGACGCCCCCTTCGGCGTCGGCTGCACGCTGATGATGCCCGGCGCCAAGGAAAACGCCATGGTCGCGCTGGAAGAACGCGTGCCGGTAATCAATTTTTCCCTGGGCAAGGGGGATTGGCTGATTGAACGCGCCCACGCCTACGGCGGCAAGGTCATCGCCACCGTGGTGACGGAGAAGCACGCGCGCTCGGCGCAGGCGTCCGGCGCCGACGCCCTGCTGGTCACCGGCCACGAGGCCGCCGCCCATGGCGGCGCCGTCACCTCGCTGACGCTGATTCCGGCCATCCGCAAGGCCAGCGAGCTGCCCATCATCGCCGCAGGCGGCTTTGCCGACGGCCGGGGCCTGATCGCCGCGCTGGCGCTGGGCGCCGACGCCGTGGCCATGGGCACGCGACTGGCGATGAGCCGGGAAAGCCCGGTGCACCAGCACACCAAGGAGATGATCCGTCAGCGCGGCGTGGCCGACACCTTGTATTCCAAGAATTTCGACGGCCTGTGGTGCCGGGTGATGGACACCCCGGCCGCCCGCCAGGCCACGCGCAAGCCGCTAAGCTTACTCGCCGCCGCCTGGCGCGCCAGCGCCGCCGCGCGCAAGCTGGACATGCCCATCGCCAAAGTGGTGCTGGGCGGCCTGCTGAGCCAGCCGCAAGCGCTGCGCCAGCTGGCGCAATTCGGCGCCGCCACCGAGTCCATCCGCCTGGCGATAGAGGACGGCGACCTCGACAAGGGCGTGCAGCTGATCGGCCAGGCCCAGGGCCTGATCGACGACGCGCCCAGCGTGGCCGAGCTGTTCGAACGCATACTGACCGAGGCGGACGCCTGCCGGCGACGGCTGAACGCCTTAAGCGACTAAGACCTCGCTCACCTCATGAAGCGCCGCACGGCGAGCACACACTCCAAGACATAAAAAAAACCGCCGCCCCATCAAGGGTACGGCGGTTTTTGCCAGACCGGCGTCGATCAGGACGCGGCGTTGGCCTTGGCCATCTTGCGACGATCCGATTCGTTCAGGTAACGCTTGCGGATGCGGATGGACTTCGGCGTGATTTCCACCAGCTCGTCGTCGTCGATGAATTCAACGGCGGATTCCAGCGTCAGCTTGATCGGCGTGGTCAGACGCACGGCTTCGTCGGTGCCGGAGGCGCGCACGTTGGTCAGCTGCTTGCCCTTGACCGGGTTCACCACCAGGTCGTTGTCGCGGCTGTGAATGCCGATGATCATGCCTTCGTACAGCTTCTCGCCCGGAGCCACGAACATGCGGCCGCGGTCTTCCAGCTTCCACAGCGCGTAAGCCACCGCTTCGCCATTCTCTTGCGAGATCAGCACGCCGTTGTGACGGCCCGGCATGTCCGGCTTGACCGGCGCGTAGTCGTCGAACACGTGGCTCATCAGGCCGGTGCCGCGGGTCATGGTCATGAAGTCGGACTGGAAGCCGATCAGACCGCGCGCCGGAATATGGTATTCCAGGCGGGTGCGGCCGTTGCCGTCGGATTCCATATTGGTCAGTTCGCCGCGGCGACGACCGATCTCTTCCATCACGCCGCCCTGGTGATCGTCTTCCAGGTCGATGGTCAGGTTCTCGTACGGCTCGCTCTTCTGGCCGTCGATTTCCTTGAACACCACGCGCGGCTTGGCCACGGCCATTTCAAAGCCTTCGCGACGCATGTTTTCCAGCAGAATGGTCAGGTGCAATTCACCGCGACCGGACACGCGGAATACGTCGGAGTCGCCGGTGTCTTCCACGCGCAGCGCCACATTGGTCAGCAGTTCCTTGGTCAGACGGTCGCGGATTTGACGCGAGGTCACGAACTTGCCCTCGGTGCCGGCCAGCGGCGAGGAGTTCACCATGAAGTCCATGGTCAGCGTCGGCTCGTCCACGGACAGCATGGGCAGGCCTACCGGCTGCTCCTTGTCGCAGATGGTCACGCCGATGCCGATGTCTTCCAGGCCGGAGATGATGATGATGTCGCCCGCTTCGGCTTCTTCAACCGGCACGCGGTCCAGACCCTGGTAACCCAGCACCTGGTTGATGCGGCCCGTGGCCACTTGATCGTCGTGGTTCATCACCACCACTTGCTGACCCGGCTTGATGCGGCCGTTCAGCACGCGGCCCACGCCCAGGCGGCCGGTGTAGGTGGAGTAATCCAGCGCGGAAATCTGCAGCTGCAGCGGCGCGTCGGCGCTGCCCGGCGGGGTCGGCACGTGCTTGAGCACGGTGTCGAACAGCGGGCGCATATTGTCGGACTCTTCCTCCAGCTCCAGCTTGGCGAAGCCGTTCAGGCCGGAAGCGTAGATGATAGGGAAGTCCAGCTGTTCGTCAGTCGCGCCCAGCTTGTCGAACAGGTCGAAAGTCTGATCCACCACCCAGTCCGGACGCGCGCCCGGACGGTCCACCTTGTTGATCACCACGATCGGGCGCAGACCCAGCGCCAGCGCTTTCTTGGTAACGAAACGGGTTTGCGGCATCGGGCCTTCTACGGCGTCCACCAGCAGCAGCACGCCGTCCACCATGCCCAACACGCGCTCAACTTCGCCGCCGAAGTCGGCGTGTCCCGGAGTGTCGACGATATTGATGTGCACGCCTTCGTATTCGATGGCGGTGTTCTTGGCCAGAATGGTAATGCCGCGTTCTTTTTCAAGATCGTTGCTGTCCATTACACGCTCGTCCACTTGCTGGTTCTCGCGGAAGGTGCCGGATTGGCGCAGCAATTGGTCTACAAGCGTGGTCTTGCCATGGTCGACGTGGGCGATGATGGCGATATTGCGAATTTGTCGGGTCATTTTAGGAAGGAGGATGGATACAGAAAAATCGCTGGATAATAGCACAAAAAACTGTCCATACCAAAAATTCCAGCGGGCGACAAGCGCTGGGCTTTTGCGTACACTGCGCGGCAAACCGACTTCGACGAGGAAACGCTCCATGTACGACTGGAACGCCTTATGGCATGAACACGAAGCCTACCGCACCGGCTACGCCGTTCAGCACAACGATGCCAACCAACTGGCCGACGCCCTGTCCGCCCAACTGATCAAGCCGGCCGCCGGCATAGACGACGTGGCCGTTTACGACGATGGCGACCGCTATCTGCTGGCTGGCCACAAGGACGGCCTGCAATTGCTGGACATCTCCAAACACAGCCTGTTCGACATCACGCTGCGCTTCGTCACTGAGGAAGAAGATCAGGACATCGCCCCGCCCTATATCGAAATCCACGTCGACAACCTGGCCACCGAAGAGCAAGCGGTCTGGCGCGCTGCGGTCAGCCGCGACGAGGAAGGCCGGATATGGGTGGGCAAGCGCGCGCTGGACGAAGGCGTGGTGCCGGCCATGCCCTTCGACGAACTGTCCTTCACCGACAACGCCCGCTTCCGCGAAGAACTGACCCGGGTCTGGCATGAAGACCTGCCGCAACTGAAGCCGGCGCTGGAAGCCTGGTTCCAGCACGGCGCGCTGAGCGCCCCGGCCGACGAGCCGGCCCATTACGGCGACGCCCCGCGGGTACAGCAGATCTGCGACCGCTACGCCGAGATCGTGCGCCGCGAACAGGCGCTGCTGTCGCGCCAGTTCAGCGATCCGGAACTGCACCTGATCGCCCAGGTACTAAAAGGCGTGCGCTTCGACGACGCGGCCTCCTGCCGCGGCGTGTGGCTGGCGGTGGAGGCGCGCATCATCGAGGAAGAGCTGGACCAGCAATGGAAAGTGGACGGCGAAAAACTCCTGACCAAGATGAAGGCGCTCAGCTACGCGCAGGAAGTGGCCTTGATAGAAGCGCTGTCGCCGCTGACGTCCGACTGAACACCTCAAACCGGATCGCGGGTAGAATGCCCCCGATCCGAGCAATCACTCCAAACACATCCAAGTGACCGGCCCCGCCATCACGCGCCGCGCCGGTCCGCATCGAGAAAGATAAAGACATGGCTCAAACCAGCGCCCTGAGACAGCTTCCGCAAAGCACCCTGTTCCGCCCCGGCGACGTCTTCGTCCTGTTCGGCGAACTGTTCGGCCGCGGCTACGCCAACGGCCTGATCAATGAAGCGCGCAAGGCCGGCATGGACATCATCGGCATGACCGTGGGCCGCCGCGACGAGAACAACCAGCTGCGCCCGCTGAACGAGGAAGAACTGGCCGCGGCCGAAGCCAACCTCGGCGGCCGCGTGATCAATGTGCCGCTGATGGCCGGCTTCGACCAGGACGGCTCGCCGACGCCGACCGAGCTGCTGGCCTCCCTGACGCTGAAAAGCTGGCAGGACGACAAGCTGGACTGGGAACACATCGAGCAATGCCGCCAAATCGGCGTGCAGCGCTTCAAGGACGGCGTCGCCCAGGCGATGGCGCAGCTGGACGGCATGATAGCCGACGGCCGCAATGTGTTCTTTGCCCACACCATGGCCGGCGGCATTCCCAAGGCCAAGGTCTTCCTGGCCATCGCCAACCGCGTCTACAAGGGCCGCGGCGAGCGCTTCCTGTCCACCCAGGCGCTGTTGGACAGCGATCTGGGCAAGCTGATCCTGCAAAACTTCGACGAAGTCACCGCCAACACCTTCCAGCACCTGATCGACGGCAGCGCCGCGCTGCGCGGCCGGCTGGAAGCCGCCGGCGGCCAGGTGCGCTACACCGCCTACGGCTACCACGGCACCGAGATCCTGATCGACGGCGACTACCAGTGGCAGACCTACACCAACTACACCCAGGGCTACGCCAAGATGCGGCTGGAAAACGTCGCCCGCGCCGCCTGGGAGCAAGGCGTCAAGGCCACGGTGTTCAACTGCCCGGAAATCCGCACCAACTCCTCGGACATCTTCGTCGGCGTGGAGCTGCCGCTGCTGGCGCTGCTGCGCGCGCTGAAGCGCGAGGACGGCGGCGCCTGGGCCGACACGCAATGGCAGGCCTGCGCCGCCCTGCTGCAGGACGGCCACACGCTGGAAGAGGTGCTGGGGAAGATAGACGCGCTCAATAGCGGCGAGGTGATGCGCGGCTTCCGCAATTTCGAAGCCTGGCCAATGCCGAACAGCCCGGAACTGGCCGAGGTGATGATAGGCACGTCCGACGCCATCGTGGACCTGCATCAGGATAAGAAGGCCTTGATCACCGACCATCTGAGCAGCCTGGTGATCGACGCCACCGGTCCGCTGATGTTCCACGAAGCCGCCGCGCCCGCCGGCCCGGTGCTGTGGCTGAACCATGACATCATCGCGCGCCAGTTGAACCGGATGCATGCTTAAAACCACCTCGGCCGATGGCTGACACAAAACGGCGCGCCCATTCGGGCGCGCTTTTTTTTAAGGCGTCACCCAGCCAGCACCGGAAACAGCGTCAACACCACCTTGCCCAGATTGCGATTGGCCTCCACATACGCATGCGCGTCGGCCACCTGGGCCAAGGGGTAGCTGGAATCCAGCGTCAGGCGCAAGCGGCCCTGCTCCAGCGCCGGCAAGATCCGGGTTTCCAAAGCCCGCGCCAAGCGCGCCTTCACCTCCAGCGGCTGCGGCCGCAGCGTGGAGCCGATCAAGGCGATGCGCTTCATCAGCAGCGCGCCCAGATTCAACTCCGCCTTGGCGCCGCCAAGCAGGCCGATATTGACCAGCCGCCCATCCGGCTTCAAAGCCGACAGATTGTCGTTCAGATAGCTGGCGCCCACCGGGTCCAGCACCACGTCGACGCCGCCCCAGTCCTTGACCATGGGGCCGAAGGCCGGCATTTGCCGGTAGTTGAACACCCGCGCCGCGCCCAGCTCGCGGCAGAACCCGGTCTTCTCCTCGCTGCCCGCGCTGGCGAAAGCCTGCGCGCCCAACAGGCCCGCCAGCTGGATCGCCGCCGCGCCGACGCCGCTGGCGCCGGCGTGCACCAGCACAGTCTCGCCGGCCTGCAAGCCGGCCTTTTCCACCAGATTGAACCAGGCCGTCATCCAGGCCTCGGGCAGGCTGGCCGCCTCCACCCAGGACAGCCAGTCCGGCTTGGCGATGGCCAAGGCCTCGTCCAGCAGCGCGTATTCGGCGTAAGCTCCGCCGCCGATCAGGCCGAACACCGCATCGCCGGGCTGGAAACGCGAATCCGCGTCCGCCTCCTCCACCACGCCCGCCACTTCCAGCCCCAGAATCGGGCTGGCGCCCGGCGGCGGCGGATACTGCCCGGCGCGTTGCGCCAGGTCCGCGCGGTTGACGCCCGCCGCCATCACCCGCAACAGCAATTGCCCGGCGCCGCGAACCGGCGGCGCGATCTCGTTCAAACGCAAGGTGTCGACTCCGCCCGGAGCCGACTGCACAACTGCCAACATACCCCCTCCTTTCGCTCTCAAGCGACTGATTAGCAATGTCAAATACCTTTGCCAAGGCGGACGCAGGCGCGTATCATCTCCGCCCTTGCCCTGTTCCAGCCTCGCCGGACCGGGCCAACCGAATCTGCATTGGGTTCCCTCACCCCAATCCAATAAAAAGGCCGACATCATGTTTAGCTTTACCCGCCAACAGCGGCTGTCCGCGCTGCTGTGGCTGTCCTTGTTCCACATCGCCATCATCGCGTCCAGCAACTACCTGGTGCAATTGCCCATCACCGTGTTCGGCTTCCACACCACCTGGGGCGCGTTCACCTTTCCCTTTATTTTCCTGGCCACCGATCTGACCGTGCGCGTATTCGGCGCGCCGCTGGCCCGCCGCATCATTTTCGCGGCGATGCTGCCGGCCCTGGCGATCTCCTACCTGATCTCCACCCTGTTCTACCAGGGCGCCTGGCAAGGCGCGTCGGCCCTGGCCAGCTTCAATGTATTCGTCGCCCGCATCGCCGTCGCCAGCTTCGCCGCCTACGCGCTGGGCCAGGTGCTGGACGTGCAGGTGTTCAACCGCCTGCGCCAGCTGAAAACCTGGTGGATCGCCCCCGCCTCGGC
This sequence comes from Chromobacterium sp. FG22, assembly GCF_057809415.1. Lineage (NCBI taxonomy): Bacteria > Pseudomonadati > Pseudomonadota > Betaproteobacteria > Neisseriales > Chromobacteriaceae > Chromobacterium > Chromobacterium sp. FG22. The sequence continues at coordinate 86,722 of NZ_JBMDJX010000015.1, forward strand.
CATGTTGTTCGGCAATATCAGCGACACGCTGGCCTTCTTCTTCATCGCCTTCTACAAGAGCAGCGATCCCTTCATGGCCGCCAACTGGGTGGAGATCGCGCTGGTGGACTACAGCTTCAAGCTGCTGATCTGCCTGCTGTTCTTCCTGCCCATGTACGGCGTGATCCTGAACCGCATCCTCAAGCAGCTCAGTTTGCGCGGTGTGGAAGCTCAATTGCACGCGGCTTAAACGACTCCAAGCCCGGGCCGGACGCCCCCAGGAAATGGGGGCTGCCGCGGCTGATTCCAACACGCTAGCGCAAGCCAAACGCGGCCGGATTGATTACAATCGGCCATCATGAGTGAAAACTGCTTCCACTGCGGCCTGCCGGTGCCGCCCGACGTCCGGTTCCCGGTCAAATACCGCGAAGTCGACCAGCCCACCTGTTGCGCCGGCTGCCAGGCGGTAGCCGTCACCATCATCCAGTCCGGCCTGTCCGATTACTATCAGCACCGCACCGAGGGCGCGCGCCAGGCCGAGCCGGTGCCGCTCGAACTGCTGGAGCAGATCAAACTCTACGATTCCGACGAGCTGCAGCGCAGCTTCGTGCGCTTCGAGGCCGAAAACCTGCGCGAGGCCTCCTTGATGCTGGAAGGCATCACCTGCGCCGCCTGCGTCTGGCTCAACGAGCAGCACATCCGCCAGCTGCCCGGCATCGTCAGCGTAGACATCAATTACAGCAATCACCGCGCCCGCGTGCGCTGGGACAATAGCCGGGTCCAACTGTCCGCCATCCTGGAGGCGGTCAGCGCCATCGGCTACCGCGCCCACCCCTACGACGCCGAACGCCAGGAAGCGCTGAACCAGAAAGAGCGCAAGCAGGCGATCAACCGCCTGTGGGCGGCCGGCCTGTCCATGATGCAGGTGATGATGTACGCGGTGCCCATCTATCTGGCGCCGGACGGCGAGATTTCTCCGGACTTCCTGTGGCTGCTGCACTGGTCCAGCTTTATCCTGACGCTGCCGGTGGTGCTCTACTCCGCCGTGCCCTTCTACCGCGCCACCTGGCGCGATCTCAAGACCCGGCGCGTGGGCATGGACACTCCGGTGACCATAGGCATTCTCACCGCCTTCCTGTCCAGCTTCTGGGCCTTGATCAACAAGGTGGAACATGGCGTCTATTTCGACTCGGTGTCCATGTTCGTGTTCCTGCTGCTGGGCGGCCGTTATCTGGAAGGCATCGCCCGGCGCAAGGCCGGCGAAGCCACCGAAAGCCTGGTCAAGCTGATCCCCGCCTTCGCCCACCGCCTCAGTGGCTGGCCCGCCAGCCGTCAAAGCGAGGAAACCACGGTGACGCAGCTGCGTCCCGGCGACGTGATTCTGATCAAGCCCGGCGAGACCATTCCCGCCGACGGCGTGGTGCTGGACGGCCACAGCGCCAGCAACGAGGCGTTGCTGACCGGAGAGAGCCGGCCGGTGAGCAAGGAGGCCGGCTCCGCGGTGATCGCCGGCAGCGTCAACGCCGCCAGCCCGCTGGTGGTGCGGGTGGACCAGACCGGCCAGGACACCCGGCTGGCCGGCATCGTGCGGCTGCTGGACCAGGCGCTGGCGGAGAAGCCGCGGCTGGCGGTGATCGCCGACCGCTTCGCCAGCTGGTTCGTGGCCCTGCTGCTGCTGGCCGCCGCCGGCACTTACATCGGCTGGCACTATATCGAGCCGGACCGCGCGCTGTGGATCATGGTGGCGGTGCTGGTGATTTCCTGTCCCTGCGCGCTGTCGCTGGCCACCCCGGCGGCGCTGACCGCCGCCTCCGGCCACCTGGCGGCGCTGGGCGTGCTGACCACCCGCGGCCATGCGCTGGAAACCCTGCCCAAGATCAGCGATGTGGTGTTCGACAAGACAGGCACCCTGACCCATGGCGATATGCGGCTGCTGGACAGCTGGACCGCGCCCGGCCGCGACGCGGCGGCGGCGCTGGCCACGGCGGCGGCGCTGGAACAGGGTTCGGAACACCCAGTGGCGCGCGCGCTGCTGGCCGCCGCCGGCGACGGCCCGTACCAGGCCGCGGACGCGCTGCGCAACCATCCCGGCCAGGGCGTGACCGGCCAGCTGGATGGCCGCGCCTGGCGCATCGGTTCGCCGGAATTCATCGCCGCCCAGCTGGGCGACTGCCCGCTGCCCGCCGCCGACTGGCACGGCGACAAGACCCTGATCGCGCTGGCGGACGAAACCGAACTGGTGGCCTTGTTCGCCATCGGCGACGCGGTGCGCGCCGACGCGACGCCGCTATTGCGCCAGCTGAAACAGCGCGGCCTGCGCGTGCATCTGCTCAGCGGCGACGGCGCCGGCGCGGTGGCCAGCCTGGCGCGCCAGCTGGATATGGACGCCCACATCGCCCGCGCCGCGCCAGAGGATAAGCTGGCCTATGTCGGCCGGCTGCAAGCCGCCGGCAAGCGCGTGCTGATGGTGGGCGACGGCATCAACGACGCGCCGGTGCTGGCCAAGGCCGACGTGTCCATCGCCATGGGCGGCGGCACCGACGTGGCGCGCGCCAGCGGCGACATGGTGCTGATAGGCGACCGGCTGGGGCTGATCGCCAGCGCTTTCGAGCTGTCGCGCAAGACCTTGTCTGTGATTCGTCAAAACCTGTGGTGGGCCGCCGCTTACAATATCGTGGCGCTGCCCTTGGCCATCGCCGGCCATGTCACGCCGTGGATCGCCAGCCTGGGCATGGCGTCCAGCTCCCTCATCGTAGTCGGCAACGCCCTCCGACTGGTCAAACGGAGACCCTGATGGAAAGCCTGTATCTGCTCATCCCGCTCAGCCTGGTGCTGGCCTTCGTCATCGGCGGCATTTTCTGGTGGGCCACCCGCAACGGCCAGTTCGACGACATGGAAGGCCCGGCCCACCGCATCCTGATGGACGACGACAAGCCCAAGGACGCCAAGGACGAGACGCCGCGGCGCGACTGAAGCCCCGCGCTCGCCCAAACCCCTCCCGGCGCATCCCCGCGCCGGGATTTTTTTGCTCCGACGCGGCGCGCCCGCATGTCCCGCCGCCGGACCAATCTTCACCCAAATCGAATAAAATCAAGGACAAAGCGTCGCAATCGCTTTCGTTATCCGATTTTTGCTGTAAAATCGCGCCCCTTGAGCAATATTAGCTAATCATCATCTAATAATCGTTGGATCCGCCTTGTCCGGCGCCGCGCGCCGGCTTGTCAACTTCCGCACCATCATCTCAGGGTTGTTCGTGAATACCTTACAAGCTCTCGTCGGCATGTTGTTCCTGCTGGGCACCGCCTATGCGCTGTCCACCAATCGCAAAGCCATCAATTGGCGCATCGTGCTGATCGGTCTGATCATGCAAAGTTCGCTGTTCCTGGTCATCAACTACGTGCCCGCCGCGCGCGCGGTGTTCGAAGCCTTCGGCTCCGGCTTCGCCAAAGTGCTGACCTTCTCCGGCGAAGGCGCCAGCTTCGTGTTCGGCGACCTGGCCAAACCCAGCGGCAGCATGGGCTTTTTGTTCGCCTTCATGGTGTTGCCGGTCATCATCTTCTTCTCCGCCTTCAGCGCCCTGCTCTACCATCTGGGCATCCTGCAACGCGTGGTGGCCGGCATGGCCTGGGTGATGAAGCGCAGCATGAAGCTGTCCGGCCCGGAAAGCCTGACCGTGGCCGGCAACATCTTCCTCGGCCAGACCGAGGCCCCGCTGCTGATCCGCCCCTACATCCAGCACATGAGCCGCTCCGAGCTGGCTTGCGTGATGATCGCCGGCATGTCCACGCTGGCCGGCGGCGTGCTGGCCGCCTACGTCGCCTTCCTCGGCGGCAGCAATCCGGCAGAGCAAGCCAAGTTCGCCACCTATCTGCTGATGGCCTCCTTCATGAACGCGCCGGCCGCCGCGGTGTTCGCCAAGATCATCTACCCGGAAACCGACCGCGACCACGCCTCCAGCGACAAGCTGGACTACAGCCAGGACGACGATCAGGGCAGCTTCATCAACGCCATCGTCAACGGCGCGATGTCCGGCATGAAGATGGCCGCCGCGGTGGCCACCATCATCCTGGCCATCGTGTCCATGATCGCGCTGGCCAACTTCGTGGTGAAGGACGGCATCGGCGCCGCGCTGGGCGTCAACGAGATGATCAAGGCCTCCACCAACGGCGTGTTCGACGGCCTGACGCTGCAATACCTGTTTGGCCAGGCCTTCCGCGTGTTCGCCTTCATGATGGGCGTGAGCTGGCACGAAACCCTGGAAGTGGGCAGCCTGCTGGGCCAGAAGATCGTGGTCAACGAGTTCATCTCCTACCTGGACCTGGCCAAGATGAAGGCCGCCGGCACCCTGTCGCCGCAAGCCATCCTGATTTCCACCTTCGCGCTGTCCAGCTTCTCCAACTTCAGCTCGGTGGGCATCTGCGTCGCCGGCATCGGCGCGCTGGCGCCGTCGCGGCAGAAGGAACTGGCCCAGATCGGCATGCGCGCGCTGGCCGCCGCGGTGATGGCGGGTTTCATGACCGCGACCACCGCCGGCCTGTGGATGTCCATTTTCTAAGAACCTGTTTACGATCTGCTGCGCGTCGTGGAGCGTTACACGGTGAGTACAGCTTCGAAATGCTCATGTACCACGCGTACATTCCGCTTTCTCAGCCGTTTTCGCCTTGTCTCGCCTTAGCTCGCGAGATCGTAAACCGGTTCTAAAAGCAATCACCGCGTTTTGATCTAGTTGTAGCGTGGACAAGCCCAAAGGACTTGCCCACGCTACGAACTCAGGCCTTTGTCCGCGGCGTCTTAAGCAACATGCAACCCCGCGCTCCGGCGCGGGGTTTTTCATGAACCCGCGGCGGCGTGCTAAGCTGCCGCCATTTTCACGCGCGGCACCGCCAATGGAACGCAAACACTGGGATATCTTCTGCGCCGTGGTCGACAACTACGGCGACATCGGCGTCGCCTGGCGGCTGGCGCGTCGGCTGGCCCACGACCTCGGCCTGGAAGTGCGGCTATGGGTGGACGACCTGGCCAGCTTCGCCCGCATTGCGCCCGATCTGGACCCGGCCCTGCCCGCCCAGCGTCTGGCCGACATCGACGTCCGCCACTGGCCGGCGGACGGCCCGCCCGCGGACACCGTGCCCGCCGAGGTGGTGATCGAGGCCTTCGGCTGCCGGCTGCCGGAGAACTTTGAACAGGCGATGGCCGCCAAGGCGGTCAAGCCGGTGTGGATCAATCTGGAATACCTGTCGGCGGAAGACTGGACCCGCGGCTGCCACCGCCAGCCCTCGCCGCATCCGCGGCTGCCGCTGACCAAGCATTTCTTCTTTCCCGGCTTCGAGGCCGACACCGGCGGCCTGATCTGCGAACAGGGCCTGCTCGACGTCCGCCGCCAGTGGCAGGACGACGCACTGGCGCGCCGCGCCTATTGGCAATTGCTGGAACTGCCGGAGCCCGCCGTGGACGAATTCCGGGTCAGCCTGTTCGCCTATGAAAACCCGGCGGTCACCAGCCTGCTGGCCACCTGGGCGCTGGGCGAGCGCCCGGTCACCTGCCTGGTGCCGGAGGGCAAGGCGCTGCCTGATGTGGAACGCGTGTTCGGCCACTCACTGCGCGCCGGCATGCTGGCGCGCCAGGGTCCACTGACGGTCAAGGTGCTGCCGATGACCGACCAGGACAGCTACGACCTGCTGCTATGGTCCTGCGACCTCAATCTGGTGCGCGGCGAAGACAGCTTCGTGCGCGCGCAATGGGCCGGCCGGCCGTTCCTGTGGCACATCTACCCGCAGGACGACGCCGCCCATCTGGCCAAGCTTGATGCCTTTTTGTCACAGTACGGCGCGGCGCTGCCCGCCGGCGCGGCGCAGGCGCTGAGCGCCGCCAGCCATGCCTGGAACCACGGCGCCGACATGGCCGCCGCGTGGACGGAACTGGCCGCCTGGCTGCCCGCCTGGCGCGAGCATGCCGCCGCCTGGCCGGAAAAATTGCTGGCGGACGGCGATCTGGGCGACAGACTGCTGCACTTTGTCCGGGAAATCGGCTAGAATACGCCGTTTTTCGGAAACCTTTTTTTCCGACTTCAATCAAGAGTTTGGGACTTTTAGTAATGAAAACCGCACAAGAACTCCGCGCCGGCAACGTATTCATGGTAGGCAGCGACCCGATGGTCGTGCAGAAGGCTGAATTCAGCAAATCCGGCCGCAACGCCTCCGTTGTGAAAATGAAGATGAAGAACCTGTTGACCGGCGCCGGCAGCGAAGCCGTATACCGCGCCGACGACAAGTTCGACGTCATCGTGCTGGACCGCAAGGACTGCACCTACTCCTACTTCGCCGATCCGATGTACGTGTTCATGGACACCGAATTCAATCAGTACGAAGTGGAAGCCGACAACCTGGGCGACACGCTGAACTTCATCGTCGACGGCATGGAAGAAGTGTGCCAAGTGACCTTCTACGACGGCAAGGCCATCTCGGTTGAACTGCCGACCACCGTGGTTCGCGAAGTGGAATACACCGAACCGGCCGTACGCGGCGACACCTCCGGCAAAGTGCTGAAGCCGGCTCGCCTGGTGGGCACCACCTTCGAAGTTCAGGTTCCGGCCTTCGTCAACACCGGCGAAAAGATCGAAATCGACACCCGCACCAACGAATTCAAGAAGCGCGCCTAAGCGCCCTCTTGCTTCGCAGTGCCCAAAGCCGCCCGGCGCCATGCGCCGGGCGGCTTTTGTTTTGAGCGCAGCGTGTCAGCGACAGGCCATCAGCGCTTGATCCTGGATAAGGGGTCGTCCGGCCGGTAAGTCGGCGTCATCGGCCGCGGCGACCCCACCATCACACAGAGCAAGGCGTCGTCGTCGCCCACATTCTCTTCGCCGCGGTAGATCCCCGGCGGAATCGAGATCAGATCCCGCGGGCCGACGACCGCCTCCCAACGCTCCCCTTCCAAAGATTCGCAAAACAGCTTCACCGTGCCTTGCAACACAAAGAAAATCTCCTCCGCGTCGGTGTGCAGATGCAGGGGGCCGATATGGCCGGGCGGAATCTTCATCGTGGAAAAAGTGAAGTGCACCGCCGGCACGGTATTGCCGTCGGCGGCCACCCCGGTGGCGCCGGTGCCGACATAGCGCATCTGCGCGCGGCCGTACTCCGGCTTGAAATCCGCCTGAAACTTCAAGGCGTCCCAGTCGTAACGGCGGGTGGAACGCAACACGCAACGCGACGCCATCCACTCGGCAAAGCTCTTGCCGGCCGGCCTGGCCAAGGAAGGCAGAGCCTCCCGCACCAATTCATTCAAACGATCATTGTTCATGGTGGTCTTTCAACGGCGGGCAGCCTGCTCGCAGGCTGGAATGTCGAAACCGGAACGCAGGGCGCGGCGCAGGGCGCCTCATTTGTTCCGTCTATGAAACATGATTTCATTAATGAAATCTTCTATAGCCTAGGCAAGCCGAACCCAGGCCAAACATTAGGGAAAACCCTAATATTTTGCTCGGTTTTCACCTCATAAAGTCGATCATGTTCCACAAATAAATCCTTGTTTTATAGGTGGAACAAAAATAAAAACCGGCGCATTCAATGACGACCAGGTTTATGAGGAGAAACAGCAATGCCCCCTATCCGCTTGCCCTGTACTCGACCGTCCCGCGTCCGACGCCCCCGGACGCTGGCCGCGCTCTGCCTGGCCCTGTCCGCGCCCGCCTACGCCGCGGACTGGTCCGACACCTTCATCGGCTACCGCTTCGGCAACGCCTATCAGGAGCCCGGCAACAACCGGGACATCCGCAAACAAATCCTCACCCTCAACCACAGTTCCGCCTATCGCTTAGGCAGCAATTTCTTCGTGCTGGATTACCTGCGCTCCAACGGCGCCGACCCGTCCAGCTCCGGCGCGGACAACGGCGCCACGGAGTTCTATCTCGCCTACCGCCATCAGCTGCAATGGAAAAAGCTCAGCGGCAGCACCGCCGACTTCGGCCCGATCCGCGACTTCTCGCTGCAAGCCGGCTTCGACGTGGAAACCAAGAACTCCGCCTTTTCCCCGGCCAAACGCATGCTGGTCATCGGCCCCACCGCGCAGTTCGACGTGCCCGGCTACCTCAATCTGGCCCTGCTCTACGCGCGGGAATGGGGCGAATGCGGCCTGAACCCCTGCCGCCAGGCGGGCAACAGCAATAGCGTCGCCTTCGATCCCTTTCCGCGCCTGGAACTGGCCTGGGGCCTGCCTTTCCAGTGGGCCGGGCTGCCGCTGAAATTCCAGGGCTACGCCTTTTACAACGCCAAGAAGGGCAAGGATTACCAGAACCGGGACACCGCCGCCGAATACCTGATCCGCCCCTCGCTGATGGCCGATATCGGCCTGCTGGCCTTCAAGGCCAAGAACGCGCTCTGGCTGGGCCTGGGTTACGAGCTGCGCCGCAACACCTACGGCAACAGCGGCGGTCCCGGCATCGACACCAATACGCCCAGTCTGAATCTGGAATGGCATTTCTAATCCGCAAACGGCCTCGCGCCCACGCCAACCCTATCAAGGAGATTTCATGCCGGACAACCTCAAGAACAGACGCATTCTGATCACCGGCGGCGCGCGCGGCCTGGGGCTCGCCTTCGCCGAGAGCGCGGCGCGCGAAGGCGCCGCGGTGGCGATAGCGGACCTGCGCCATGAACAGGCGCAGGCCCAGGCCGAACGACTGCGCGCCGCCGGGCATCAAGCCTGGGCGCTGCCGCTGGATCTGGCCGACCCGGACGCCATCCGCCGCTGCGCCGAGGACGCCGTCCAGCGCCTGGGCGGCTTGGACGGCCTGGTCAACAACGGCGCGGTCACCGATTCCGGCGGCGTCTCCGCCGCCGAGCTGGATATTGAGTGCTGGGACCGGGTGATGGCGGTGAACGTGCGCGGCGTCTGGCTGATGACCATGGCCTGCTCCCAGGCGCTGGGCGCGTCCGGGCGCGGCGCGGTGGTCAACCTCGCTTCCGACACCGCCTTGTGGGGCGCGCCGCGGCTGCTGGCCTACGCCGCCAGCAAGGGCGCGGTCATCGCCATGAGCCGCAGCCTGGCCCGCGAACTGGGGCCGGCCGGCATCACTGTCAACGCCGTCGCGCCCGGGCTGACCCTGGGCGAGGCCACCGAGCAGGTGGCGGCCGAGCGCCACCGCCACTATGTGGCGCAACGCGCGCTGGAACGGCCGCAAACCCCGGACGACGTCTGCGGCGCCGTGCTGTTCTGTCTATCCGACCTGTCCCGCTTCGTCACCGGCCAATTGCTGGCGGTCAACGGCGGTTTCGTCATGCACTGAAGGAAAACCGCCATGAGCGCACTGGACCTGCCCGCTAACGCCGATGAAACCCTGCTCCTCAAACTGCGCCGACGCTTGCGCCAATGTTTTCCGGAACGCCGGCTCCAGGTGAACGACCGCGTCGTCGCCTACCGCGAATGCGGCGCCGGCGACGCCACCATCGTGCTGCTGCACGGCATAGGCTCCACTTCGGCCAGCTGGATGGAGGTGGCCGCCGCGCTCGCCCCCCGCGCCCGCGTGCTGGCCTGGGACGCCCCCGGCTACGGCGACACCAGCCCCTTGCCGCAGGCCCGCCCCAAGGCCGACGACTACGCGCAGGCGCTGGAAGGCTTTCTCAAAGCCGCCGGCGTCACCCGCTGCGCGCTGGTCGGCCATTCCCTGGGCGGACTGATGGCCGCCGCCCATGCGCGCCGGCATCCGCAGCGGCTGGAACGGCTGCTGCTGGTCTCGCCGGCCCAAGGCTACGGCGCGGCCGATCGGCGCGCCGACGGCGCGCGCATCCGCGGCGAACGGCTGCGCGCGCTGCACGCCCAGGGCCTGGCCCAAGTGGCGGACCAGGCGCCGGCCAGGCTGCTCTCCGCCTCCGCCGACGCCGCCGCGCGCGCCTGGGTGCGCTGGAATATGGCCCAACTCAAGGAGGACGGCTACGGCCAAGCCGTCGAACTGCTGACTGGCGACGACATCGCCCGCTACGCGCCGTCGCCGCTGCCGGTGACGGTGTTCTGCGGCGAGCGCGATCTGGCCACGCCGCCGGCGGATTGCCAGGCCGTGGCCGCCGCCTTCAACGCGCCCTTCCATCTGATTCCCGGCTGCGGCCACGCCTGTCACGTGGAGGCGCCGGCGGCGCTCGCCGACTTGCTCAGCGCCGCTCTCGCCCCGTCCCACCCCCACACCAAGGAAGCCCATCATGGATGAGCAGAACCTCAACGACGCGGCCGCCCGCTATACCGTGCCGGCCCTGGAGCGCGGCCTGCGCCTGCTGGGTGAATTCAGCCGCGGCGAGCCCACGCTGAGCGCGCCGGAGCTGGCGCGCCGGCTGGCGCTGCCGCGCTCCACCGTGTTCCGCATGCTGGCCACGCTGGAACAGCTGGGCTTCATCGAACGCGCGGAAGGCGGCCGCGACTATCGGCTGGGCATCGCCGTGCTGCGCCTGGGTTTCGAATACCTGTCCTCGCTGGAACTGACCGAACTGGGCCTGCCGGTGCTGGGCCGGCTGCGCGACCGGATCGGCCACGCCTGCAGCCTGGTGGTGCGCGACGGACGCTCCATCGTCTACGTCGCCAAGGTCAACCCGCCGTCCTGGATCGCCTCCAACATCAATATCGGCGCCCGGCTGCCCGCTCACGCCACCGTGTTCGGCCGCATCCTGCTGTCGGAACTGCCGCTGGAGAAACTGCGCGAGCTGTATCCGGAAGAGCATCTGGACATCCATTCCAGCCAGACCCCGCGCAACACGCTGGAGCTGTTCCACCTGCTGCAGCAAGACCGGGAGCGCACCTGCCTGGTGGGCGAAGGCTTCTTCGAAACCAATATCTCCACCGTGGCGGCCCCGGTGCGCAACCACGGCGGCGCCATCATCGCCGCCATCGGCGCCACCCTCCCCATGCCCAGGCTGGAGCCCGGCCAAGCCGATGCGCTGGCCGGCCACATCCGCGCCGCCGCCGCCGAACTGTCCCGCGCGCTGGGCCACGCCGGCGGCGGCATGGGCAAAGTCATTCACCTGTGAACGGAGCCTCCGATGAGCTTTTGCGATCTTGATCAGTCCGTCGCCGTCGTCACCGGCGGCTCCTCCGGCATCGGCCTCGCCTGCGTCGAACAATTTCTCGCCGCCGGCGCCGCGGTGGCTTTTTGCGGCCGCGATCCCGCCCGGCTGGCTCAGGCCGAAGCGCTGTTGCGGCAACGCTTCCCCGCCGCCCGGCTGCTGGCCCGCGCCTGCGACGTGCTCGACCGCGAAGCGGTGAACGCCTTCGCCGCGGAAACGGAGGCCGAGCTGGGCCCGGCATCCATCCTGGTCAACAACGCCGGCCAGGGCCGCGTGTCCACCTTCGCCGACACCAGCGATGAAGACTGGCTGGACGAGCTGCGGCTGAAATTCCTGTCGGTCATCCATCCCACCCGCGGCTTCCTGCCGCAGCTGGAGCGCCGCGCGCCGGCCGCCATCGTCTGCGTCAACTCCCTGCTGGCCCTGCAGCCGGAACCGCATATGGTCGCCACCTCCGCCGCCCGCGCCGGCGTGCTCAATCTGGTTCGCTCGCTGGCCACCGAGTTCGCCCCGCGCGGCGTGCGCGTCAACGGCATCCTGATCGGCCTGGTCGACTCCGGACAATGGCGGCGGCGCTTCGCCGAGCGCGAGGACCCAACACAAGACTGGGACCAATGGAGCGCCGCGCTCGCCGCGCGCAAACAAATTCCGCTCGGCCGGCTGGGCCTGCCGCAAGAGGCCGCCCAAGCCGTGTTCTTCCTCGCATCCCCGCTCTCTTCCTACACCACGGGAAGCCATCTCGACATCTCTGGAGGCCTGTCGCGTCATGCCCGATAAACACACTGTCACCGTCGGCGAAGCGCTGGCGATCTTCCTCGAAAACTGCGGCGTCAAAGCCGCCTTCGGGGTGATCTCCATCCACAATATGCCCATACTCGACGCGCTGAACCAACGCGGCCGCATCCGCTTCGTGCCGGCGCGCGGAGAGGCCGGCGCCGCCAATATGGCCGACGCCTGCGCCCGCACCACCGGGCGGCTGGGCGTCTGCCTGACCAGCACCGGCACCGCCGCCGGCAACGCCGCCGGCGGCATGGTGGAGGCGCTGACCGCGGGCACGCCGCTGCTGCACATCACCGGCCAGATTGAAACGCCCTATCTGGACCAGGAGCTGGCCTACATCCATGAAGCGCCCGAGCAGCTCGACATGCTGCGCGCCGTGTCCAAGGCCGCCTTCCGCGTGCGCAACGCGCAAACCGCGGTCGGCGTGTTCAAACAGGCGGCGCGCGCCGCGCTGAGCGCGCCCTGCGGACCGGTCAGCATAGAAATCCCCATCGACATCCAGGCCGAGCGCATCCCGCTGCCGACCGATCTTACGCCGCTGCCGCCCTTGATCGCCGTCCCGTCCGAGGCTGCGCTCGACGCGCTGGCGGACCGGCTGGCCGCGGCGCGCCGGCCGCTGCTGTGGCTGGGCGGCGGCGCGCGCGGCGCGGCCGACGCGGCTCAACGCTTGCTGCGCCTGGGTTTTGGCGTGGTCAGCAGCACCCAGGGGCGCGGCATTGTGCCGGAAGACGATGAACGCAGCCTGGGCGCTTACAACCTGCACCCGCCGGTGGAGGACCTCTATCAAAGCTGCGACGCCATGCTGGTGGTCGGCTCCCGCCTGCGCGGCAATGAAACCCTGAAATACCAGCTCAAGCTGCCGCGCCCCTTATACCGCATCGACGCGGACCCCGCGGCGGAAGGCCGCGGCTACGTCGACGACGTCTTCGTTTGCGGCGACGCCGCATTGGCGCTGGACGGGCTGGCGCGGCGGCTGGAAGGCCGGATGCGCGTGGACCCGGCCCTGCCCGCCGATCTGTGGCGCGCGCGCCAGGCCACCGTGGACGCGCTGCTGGACGGGCTGGGGCCCTATCGCCGCCTGGTGGAAACCTTGCAAGCCCGCATCGGCCGCGACTTCAACTGGGTGCGCGACGTCACCGTCTCCAACAGCACCTGGGGCAACCGCCAGCTGCGGCTGTTCTCCGCCACCGCCGGCGTCCACGCGCTGGGCGGCGGCATCGGCCAGGGGCTGGCAATGAGCATAGGCGCCGCCATCGGCGCGGCCGCCTACGGCAGCGGCCGCAAAACCCTGGGCCTGGCCGGCGACGGCGGCTTCATCCTCAATCTGGGCGAGCTGGCCACTGCGGTTCAGGAGCAGGCGGATCTGGTGATGATTCTGATGAACGACCAGGGCTACGGCGTGATCAAGAACATCCAGGACGCCCACTACGGCGGCCGCCGCTGCTATGTGGACCTGCACACCCCGGACTACGCCCAGCTGTGCGCCTCGCTGCGGCTGCCGCACCGCAAGGTCAGCCGGCTGGAGGAGCTAGATCAGGCGCTGACCGCGGCGCTGGAGCACAGCGGCCCCTTCCTGCTGGAAATCGACATGCTGGCGATAGGCCGCTTCAAAAGCGTCTTCGCCGGCCCGCCCACCAAGCAACAGGACTGAGCCCATGGACCGCTCTCATCCCAAACCCGTGCTGGACATCGCCCTGGTGGGCTGCGGCGCCGTCGGCGCCGGCGTGCTGGAAGGGATCGCGGCGGAGCCGGCCCTGCGCGTCGGCCAGGTGCTGGTGCCCGCGCCGGACGACGCCCGCGTCCGCGACACCCTGGCCCGCCTCGCCCCGCTGGCGAGGCCGCGGCGCGCGCTGGACCCGGACGCGCCCGCGCCGGATCTGCTGGTGGAATGCGCCGGCCACGCCGCCGTCGCCCAACACGTGCTGCCGGCGCTGGAGCGCGGCATCGACTGCCTGATCGTCTCCGCCGGCGCGCTGACCGAAGACGGCTTGGCGGAACGGCTGGAACAGGCGGCCCGGCGCGGCGGCGCGCAAGCGCGGCTGCTCTCCGGCGCCGTCGGCGCCATCGACGCGCTGGCCGCCGCTCGTCTGGGGGGGCTGGAACAGGTGAGCTACACCGGCCGCAAGCCGCCGCTGGCCTGGCGCGGCACGCCGGCGGAACGGGATTGGGATCTGGCGGCCTTGAGCCAGGCGCAATTGATCTTCTCCGGCAGCGCGCGGGAAGCGGCGCGGCGTTTTCCCAAGAACGCCAACGTCGCCGCCACCGTGGCGCTGGCCAGCCTGGGCCTGGACCGGGTGCAGGTCCGGCTCTACGCCGACCCGGCCGCCCACGGCAACCAGCATTGCATAGACGCCCGCGGCGGCTTCGGCGAGCTCAGTCTCAGCCTGCAAGGCCAAGCGCTGCCCGGCAATCCGAAAACCTCCGCCCTCACGGTTTACAGCGTGGTCCGAGCCTTGCTCAACCATGTCCGGGCCATCGCCATCTAGGAGCCATCATGAGCACACTCTCCTCCCCCCTGCCCATTTGCATTGCCGGCGCGTGGCGGCCAGGCCGCGGCGATCTCTATCACAGCCGCTACCCCGCCACCGACGAAGCCGTGGCCTGTCTGCACGCCGCCAGCCTGGACGATGTGGAAGACGCCGTCCAGGGCGCGCAACGCGCCTTCGACGCCAGCGGCTGGCCGCAGTGGAAGCCGCACCAACGCGCGCGGGTGCTCTACCGCGTGGCCGAAGGCATCCGCGCGCGCGCCGAAGAACTGGCCCAGTTGCAAAGGCTGGACAACGGCAAGCCCATCCGGGAAACCCGCGCCTTGGTGGCCAGCGCCGCCGACACCTTTCAATTCTTCGCCGCCGCCTGCGAAACGCTGGAAGACAGCGTCACCCCCTCGCGCGGCGATTATCTGAGCCTGAGCCTGCACGAGCCCATGGGCGTGGTGGCCGCCATCACCCCCTGGAACTCCCCCATCGCCAGCGAGGCGCAAAAACTGGCTCCGGCCCTGGCCGCCGGCAACGCCGTGGTGCTGAAACCGGCCGAGGCCACGCCGCTGCTGGCGCTGGAGCTGGCCAGGATCTGCGAACAGGCCGGCCTGCCCAAGGGCCTGCTCAGCGTGCTGCCCGGCAAGGGCTCGCTGATCGGCGACGCCATCGTGCGTCACCCGCTGGTGCGGCGCGTGGCCTTTACCGGCGGCACCGCCACCGGCCGCCACATCGCCGCGCTGGCGGCGCAAAAACTGATGCCGGTCTCGCTGGAGCTGGGCGGCAAATCCCCGACCATCGTGTTTGCCGACGCCGACCTCGACCACGCAGTGGCCGGCGTGCTCTACGGCATCTTCAGCTCCTCCGGCGAATCCTGCGTCGCCGGCTCCCGGCTCTTCATCGCCCGCCCGCTGTACGCCGACTTCATCGCCCGGCTGTCGGCCGGCGCCCGGCGCTTGCGTCTGGGCGACCCGGCCGACCCCCTCACCCAGATGGGACCGCTGATCAGCGCCGCCCACCGCGAACAGGTGGAAGCCCATGTGGCGCGCGCGCTGGAGGACGGCGGCCGCCTGCTCTGCGGCGGCGAGCGTCCGCGCGGCGCCCTGTTTGATCGCGGCCATTACTACCCGCCCACCATCGTCGACGGCCTGGACAACCAGGCGCGGCTATGCCGGGACGAAGTCTTCGGCCCAGTGCTGGCGGCGCTGCCCTTCGACGACGAGGCCGATCTGATCGCCCAGGCCAACGACAGCGTCTACGCGCTGGCGGCCGGCGTCTGGACCCGCGACGCGCAGCGCGCCTGGCGCCTGGCGCGCGCGCTGCAGTCCGGCACCGTATGGATCAACACCTACAAACAGTTCTCGGCGGCCACCCCTTTCGGCGGCTGGCGCGACAGCGGGCTGGGCCGCGAAAAAGGCCGGCACGGCATCTTGCAATACATGGAGCAGAAAGGCGTGTACTGGGGGCTGAATCCGGAACCGCTGCCCTGGGCCAACTAAGAGTCCGCTCACAAAACCCCTAGCTGGGCTCAGGCTCTCTACGCGGTTTTGCCAGCGGCTCTAAACCGCATTCCACCGGCTTCACAACAAGAGGAGGATCCGCCATGGCGGTGCTTGGCATAGACGAAGTGAACTATCGCGCGGCCGATCTGGCCGCCTGCAAACGCTTTTTCCTGGATTGGGGACTGCGCCTGGAGCGGGAAAGCGATCAGCAACTGGAATTCCGCAGCCTCAACGACTGCGTGGTGCGCGTCTCCCATCCGGACCTGCCCGGACTGCCCGCCGGCCTGGAGGAAGGGCCCACCTTGGTGGAAGTGGTCTGGGGCGTGGAAAGCGCCGGCGATCTGGATCAATACGCCGCGCAGTTGCGCAATCTGCCCGGCTTCCGGCGCGAAGCGGAGCGGCTGCGCTGCCAGGACCCTTGCGGCCTGAGCATCGCGCTGCAAGTCAGCCGCAAGCGCCCGCTGCAACTGGACTGCGCCCGCTTCAACAGCTGGAGCGAACGGCCGCGCGTGGATCAGCGCGCCCCGGTTTACGAACGCGCCCAACCGATAGAAGTGGGTCATGTGGTGCTCTTCGTCGACCAGCGCGAAGCCATGGTGCGCTTTTACTGCGACCGGCTGGGCTTCGCCCTGTCCGACCAATACCCGCAACGCGGCAGCTTCCTGCGCTGCGCGCCGCGCGGCGGCCACCATGATCTATTCCTGCTGCAATTGCCCAGCGGCAAGAAAGGCCTCAACCACGTGGCCTTCGCGGTGCGCGACATACACGAAGTGATAGGCGGCGGCCTGGCCATGGACCGGCTCGGCTGGAAAACCGAACTGGGCCCGGGCCGCCACCCCATCTCCTCGGCCTACTTCTGGTATTTCGAAAACCCGGCCGGCGGCCTGGTCGAGTACTACAGCGACGAAGACGAACTGACCGAAGCCTGGCAGCCGCGCGATTTCGAGCCCGGGCCGGAACGCTTCGCGGAATGGGCGGTGACCGGCGGCCTGGACGGCCACACCCGCCGCCCCAAACACGCAGAGACGCCGCGCCGGGGCTTTCTCACCGACAAAACCGGCGAAACCGACCGCTAAACCGCAGCCCGTCCCAAGGAGAACCCCATGAGCCGAGTCATCCCGTCCCGCTATCTGGAGCCCCGCCAGGCGCAGCAAACCGCCCCCACGCCTTACGAAGATCTGCTGGGCGACGCCCTGGAGCGCGCTTACGCGCAGGAAATCCACGATCTGAACGCCTTGCTTGCCCACCTGAACCAGCACGGCCCGTCCGCGCCCAACGGCGGCAGCTGGAACGAAGCGCTGTTCCGCGCCGAAATGGCGCGCCTGGCGCAATAAACCCATCGAGGAGAACATCATGAGCGATTTCAGCATGGAACAAATCGACGCCTATCTGGCCAAGGGCCTCAAAGACCGCTGGCACATGGTCTGTCCGTCCCGCTTCGTCGGCGATCGCGCCGTCAGCCTGCGCCGCCTCGGTTACAAGCTGGCGCTGTGGCGCGAGCCGGCCAACGGCAAGGTCCACTGCCTGGAAGACCACTGCCCGCACCGCGGCGCGCCGCTGTCCATGGGCTTTGTGCTGGGAGACCGCCTGGGCTGCGCCTATCACGGCGTGGAGGTGGACTGCCGCGGCACCGTCACCCGGGTGCCGGGCAGCCCCGGCTGCAAGCTGGAAGGCGCCAAGGCCACTCGCGCTTTTCACGTGGAGGAGCAGGCCGGCATGATCTTCATCTACAACGCCAGCCAAGAGGTGGACGCGCCGCCTCCGCTGCGGCTGCCGGAGTATCTGAACTCCGACGAATGGAGCCACTTTCCCTGCTATGTGGAATGGGGCAACGACTACCGCTACGTGGCCGACAATGTGATGGACCCGATGCACGGCGCCTTCCTGCACAAGCAATCCCACACCATGTCCGAGGGCGCCAGCCAGGCCGAATTCGCCATCCGGGACCTGGAGCAAGGCTTCGTCTTTGAAAAAACCGGCCAAAAAAACGTCAACTTCGACTGGACCGAACTCATAGACGACGGCACGGCGATGTGGCACCGGCTGGAAATCCCCTATCCCAAGACCGGCGGCCCCGGCGGCAACTTCACCATCATCGGCATGTACACCCCGATCAGCCGCGAACTGTGCGCCGTGGTGTTCTGGCGCTGCCGCAAGGTCAGCGGCTGGCAGCGCGACACCTGGCGCTTTCTGTATAAAAACCGGCTGGAGGCGCGCCACTGGCAGGTGCTGGAACAAGACCGTGTAGCCTTGGAAAACATGGAGCTGGACGCCTGGGACCGGGAGTTCCTGTACCAGCACGATATGGGCATCGTGCGTCAGCGCCGCTATCTGCGCCGCCTCGCCGCCGAACAAATGGCCGCCGCTCAAGGCTGAACCCCGCGTCGGAGCGGCCATGCCGCTCCGCGCCCGCAACGAGATCCCGCCATGACTCAAACCCTGCTCACCCTGCGCCTGGAGGCGATGCGTCGCGAAGCCGACGGCGTGCTCAGCCTGGAGCTGGCCCGGCCGGACGGCGGCCCGCTGCCGCAAGCCGAGGCCGGCGCCCACATCGATCTGCACCTGCCCAACGGCATGGCGCGCAGCTACTCGCTGGTCACGCCGCGCTGCGCGCCGCGCGCCTACGTGGTGGCCGTCCAGCTGGACCGCGCCAGCCGCGGCGGCTCTCTCTACATCCATCAGCAGCTGCGCGTCGGCGCGGAACTGCCGGCTTCCGCGCCCCGCAATCATTTCCGGCTGGAAGAAAGCGCCGGCCAAACCGTGCTGATCGCCGGCGGCATCGGCATCACCCCCATCTACAGCATGTACGCGCGGATGCGCGAACTGGGCCGGCCGGTCAGCCTGCTCTACTGCGCCCGCACCCGCGAACAGGCGGCCCTGGCCGACGACATCGCCCGCGGCGGCCAGCCGATAGACTGGCATATCGACGCCGAAGCCGGCTGCCCGCCCAAGCTCGCCGGCTTTCTGGAGCGCTTCCCCGCCGACAGCCATTTCTATTGCTGCGGCCCCGGCCCCATGCTGGACAGCTTTGAGCAAATATGCGCGGACCTGGCCCTGCCCCATGTCCACATCGAACGCTTCGCCGCCAAGCCCGCCGCGCAGGCCGACGCCGCCGAGCGCGCGCCCTACGAAGTGGTGCTGGCCCAAAGCGGGCGCAAGCTCAATGTGGCCGCCGGCCAATCCCTGCTCGACGCCTTGCTGGCCCACGGCGTCAAGGTGGACTGCAGCTGCCGGGAAGGCATTTGCGGCGCTTGCGAAACCCGGGTGCTGGACGGCGAGCCGGAGCACCGCGACTCGGTGCTGAGCCCGGCCGAACGCCAGGCCGGCAACACCATGATGATCTGCGTCTCCGGCTGCAAGAGCCGGCAGCTGGTCCTGGATCTCTAAACGCGCGCCCGCGATGGGCGCGACGGTCTCCCCCTTCACCACAACCGGCCCCAAGCGGGCCGGCGGGGAGCCTTTGCGCCCGCTGCCGGCGCGCCTCGAGCGGCGACAAGACCGCCCCACGCAATAGGAGAAAGAGCAATGAACACACGCAATCAACGCTGGCTGGGCGTGGCCACGCTGTTCCTGGTGGTCGCCATTTCCTACGTCGACCGGATCAATATCGCGGTGCTGATCACCCAGAACGACTTTCTGCGCCACCTGGGCATCACCGTGCACGATCGCGGCGCGCAAGGGCTGCTGGCCACCGCCTTCATGGCCGGTTACGGCCTGTCCGCCATCCTGTTCACCCCATTTTGCGCCGCTTTGTTCGGCGTGCGCCGCAGCCTGATCTACGGGCTGTGCCTTTGGGGGCTGATCACCTTTGTTTCACCCTGGTTCAACAGCTACGGCATGTTGCTGACGTCGCGCGCGCTGCTCGGCTTCGCCGAAGGGCCGCTGTTCGCGCTGGGCTCCTCCTATATCAAGGCCCACTTCGACAGCGGGGAAAGCGGCAAGCCCAACGCCCTGTTCAATATGGGCACCGGCCTCGGGCTGGCGGTCGGCTATCCGCTGATCGGCTACACCGTGGCGCTGCTGGACTGGGAATCGTCCTTCCACCTGCTGGGTCTGCTCAATGTGCTGCTGGGCGTGCCGCTGGTGCTGGCCTTCGTGCGCATGCCCCTCTCTTACGCCGCCTTGCCGCGGCCGGAGTCCCCACGCGCCGCGCTCGCCACCGTGGCCGATCTGTTCCGGGGGGCCTTCCACACCCGCCACATCCTGACCATGACCCTGCTCACCGCCGCTTTTCTCGCCTATCTATGGGGCAGCAGCAACTGGCTGCCGGCCTATTTGCAGCAGGCCCGGGGCTTCTCCCTGCGTGAAATGGGCTGGCTGGCCTCGCTGCCGCAATACGCGGTGGTGCTGGGCGTGCTGCTGGGCGGCCTGCTGCTGGATCTGACCCCGCGCCGCCGCGTGCCTTTGATCTTCGTCTTCGCCAGTATGGGCGTGGCGCTGGCGGTGCTGCTGGCCATCAACAGCGCGGACCGCTACACCGCCGCCTATTGCCTGACCGCCGCCGGGCTGTGCTGGGGACTGCAAAGCCCGGCGATTCCCAGCACCGTCCAGTACTACTCGCGGGCCGAGCACGTGGCCTGCGCCTTCGGCATCACCAATGGCGTAGGTGGGCTGACGGCCGGCCTCATGCCGGTGTTGATGGGCTGGCTGATCAGCCTGAGCGGGGACAGCGGCGGCGGCTTCGCCATGGGTTTCGCCAGCCTGATCGGCACCCAGGTGGTGGTGATCGCCTGCGGCCTGGCCTTGCTGCGCGGAGACGCCGTCGCGACGGCTCAGACGCAAGCCAGGCCGGCGGTCTGAGGCCTGCCGGCGTCGGAATGGGAACAGCGCGCCGCGCGCGGCGCTTGTAAACCGGATATCAGAGCGTGTTTACGATCTCGCGAGCTAAGGCGAGACAAGGCGAAAACGGCTGAAAAAGCGGAGTGTACACACGGTACATGAGCATTTTGAAGCTGCTTTCAACGCCGTATCGCCGACGCGCAGCAGATCGTAAGCAGGCTCTCAGACGCCGGCCCGCCGCCGCGCGAACTCCAGCCACAGGGCGGCCACCCGGCGCGGCTGTTCCATCATCGGCAGATGGCCCACCTGCTCCAGCACCTGCTTTTCGCTGCCGGCGATGGCGGCGGCGAAGCAGTCCGCGTCCTCCACGTGCAGGATGCGGTCCTCGCGGCCCCAGACAATCAAGGTCGGCGCCTGGATGCTCGCCAGCACCGGCCGCTGATCCACGCTGTCGAACAGATCGTCGAAAATCCTGCGCTCCACCTCGGCGCGTTCCGCCTTGCGCGCCGCCGCCACCTCGATGGCGAAGCCGGGCACCGGCGGCGGCCGGTACATCGCCCAGTCCAGCATCGCCCTCACCCCGTCCGCGCTCGTCATGTCCAGCATCGGGTTGTCCCCGCTGCGCTGCCACGACTCGGCCATTTCACTGGCGCTGACGCCGGCGCCGGCGGCGTTGAGCAGGGTCAGACTGGCCACCGACTGCGGATAGCGCGCGGCGAAGTTGGCGGCGATGGCGCCGCCCATGGAATTGCCGATCAAATGGACGCTCTCCACGCCCCAGGCCTCCAGGAAAACGCGCAGCCGGTCCGCCTGAGCCTCCACCCGGTAGCTGATGTCCAGGCCGGACATGCTGTCGCCGTGACCGGGCAAATCCGGCAGGATCAAACGGAAGGTCTTGGGCAGGCAGCGCGCCAACATCGCCCAATGGTCTTTCTCCGCGCCGAAGCCGTGCAGCATCAGCACCGTAGGCGCGCCGGCCGGCGCCGGACGCTCCAGCCAGCTCAACTCGCCCTGCTCCAGCCGCAGCCGCCGCGGCCTCAAGCCGGCCCAGCGCCGCTGCTGGCGCACGCCCCAGTCAAACAACCATTGCTTGCCGTTCCAGATCCAGCGTCGCCACATTGCGGCCTCCTTGGAGAAACATCGATGGTGAATAGTGCTTAGAACGTGTTTACGATCTCGCGAGCTAAGACGAGACAAGGCGAAAACGAGCGAAAAAGCGGAATGTACAGGTGGTACATGAGCATTTTGAGCTCGGTTTCAACGCCCATTTCTATCCATCCCGCCGACGCGCGGCAGATCGTAAACAGCTTCTCAGCCGCGCTCCAGCACCTCGGCCACCCGCTGCCGCAAGGCCGGCAGCAGCTCGGCCTCGAACCAGGGATGACGGCGGAACCACAGCTGATTGCGCGGGCTGGGGTGCGGCAGCGGCAGCAAGGCCGGCCAGTGTTCGCGCCAACGCTCCACCGCCTCGGTCAGCCGCGGATAGCGGCCCGGCAGGTGGTAGCGCTGCGCGTACTGCCCCAGCAAAATCGTCAATTGCAGATGCGGCAGGCCGGCCAGCAAGGGCCGGCGCCAGGCGGCCGCGCATTGCGGCGGCGGCGGCAGATCGCCGGATGGGCCGGTGCCGGGATAACAGAAAGCCATCGGCAGGATGGCGATGCGGGTTTCATCGTAAAACACCGTCTTGTCCACGCCCAGCCAATCGCGCAGCCGCTCGCCGCTGGGGTCGTCGAACGGCAGGCCGGACGCGTGCACGCGCCGCCCCGGCGCCTGGCCGGCGATCAGGATGCGCGCGTCCGGATGCCATTGCAGCACCGGGCGCGGGCCGTGCGGCAGGCTGTCCGCGCACAGCCGGCAGGCGCGCACTGCTTGCAGCAGGCCGGCGGCGTCCATGTCCGCGGCCGTTTACAGCACCACGCCGACCGGCGGCTGGTCGTGGGTCTGGCCGACGGACTGGTGCGGCAGCTCCAGATAGCTGCGCGATTGCATCTCGGTCAGCCGGCTGGCGGTGCGGAAGAATTCGCCGGCCTGCAGCCCCTCGGTGTACAGCTGTTCCGGCTCGGCGGCGGCGGAGGCCACCAGCTTGACGCGGTTGTCGTAGAACACATCCACCAGCCAAGTGAAGCGGCGGGCGATGGACGCCTCGCGCGCGGTGATCTTGGGAATGCCGCTGACGAAGACGGTATGGTATTCGGTGGCGATTTCCAGGTAATCGGTCTGCGCGCGCGGGCCGTCGCACAAGGCCAGGAAATCGAACCAGATCGCCCCGGCGGCCAGGCGCTTGACCGGAATCTCGCGGCCCAGCACCTCGATGGCGCGTTTTTTCTGCTCCACGCCGTGGCTCAGGCGCTGGAACAGCTGCTCCATCTTCTCCTCGCTGGCCGCGTCCGCCGGCACCATGAACAGCGGTTCGCGCGTCAGCACGCGTAGCCGGTAATCGTTGCCGCCATCCACGTTCAGCACTTTCAGCTCGCGCTTGATCAGTTCAATGGTGGGCAGGAAGTTCTGCCTTTGCAGGCCGTTGGGATAGAGGCCGTCCGGCGCGTAGTTGGAGGTGGTGACCAGCACCACGCCGCGCTCGAAAAGCGCCGACAGCAGCCGGCCCAACATCATCGCGTCGGCGATGTCGCTGACGTGGAATTCATCGAAGCACAGCAGACGGGTGTCGCGGGCGATCTTGTCGGCATAGGCCAGCAAGGGGTCCTTGCTGCCGGCCAGCGCGCGCAACTCGCGGTGCACCTCGGCCATGAAATTGTGGAAATGAATGCGGCGCTTGCGGCGGTAAGGCACGCAGGCGTAGAAGGCGTCCATCAGAAAGCTCTTGCCGCGCCCCACCCCGCCCCAGAAATACAGGCCCTTGGGCACGTCCGGGCTGCGCAGGCTGCGCCCGAGGAAGCGATTGCGCTTGTTCTTGAACTCCACCAGCTGATGCCACAGCAGGTCCAGCTCCTCGATCGCCGCCGCCTGGGCCGCGTCGTGAATGAAGCCGGGTTTTTCGCTGGCGGCCTGATACCAGGCCTTGGGGCTGAGATGGGCGTTCCCATCCGGGGAGAAAGTATGCTGGGACATGGGCGGCGGAGTGTGCAAACGCTATAAACGATACGGTCTGCCATCATACCCCGTTTGGACCTGCGGGCAAAAACGATGCGGCCGCCCGATAAGGCGGCTGCGTGCTCTCAAGAAGCGGCTCAATGCCCGCCGCGCATGGCGATGCGGCATTGAACCGCTTGTCGAAACATTCAGACCTGGCCGTTTCTTTGCGCCCTCACCTTGGCCAGCAGCGCGTCCAGCACTTTCCGCGTCTGCACCGGCTGGGCCGCGGCGAGCACGTATTTTCCGTCCACCACCAGCATGGGCGTGCTGCTAATCCGGTAATCCTTGGTGAACTTGGCGGCGGCTTCCACCTGGGCTTTGACCGCGAAGGAATGGTATACCGCCATGGTCTTGGCGGCGTCCACGCCCGGCTGGCGGCGCAGCCATTTCTCAAACTCCGCCTCCTTGCCCAGATTGATCTTGTCATGCTGCACCGCGCGGAAAGCGGCCACATGCAAACGATCGGCCAAACCCGCGGCGTTCAGGGTGGCGAACACCCGGGCGAAGCCTTCCATCGGCCGGCCCCACACCACATGCTTGCGCACCACGTTCACATCCTTGGGCTGAGCCTTCAACCAGGCCGTGATCGCGGCGTCCTGAGCGTAACAATAGTGACAGGGATAGGAGAAAAACTCCGCCACCTCGATCTTGTCGCCGCTGGACACCGGATGCGGCTTGGGCAGCACCAGGTAATCCTTGCCCACCGTCGGCTGCGCTTGCGCCGCGCCCAAGGCCAATAAAAACCAGCACAACAGCAAAAATGCTCTCATGAAAACTCCGCTCATATGGAATCCGCCGCCAGCCGGCCGCTCCAGTCAGATTCAGGCCGTGGCCAGCAAAGTCGGCACCTCGGCCGTCTTTTCCACCTTGTTCAGCTTGGGCTCGGTCTTGCCCAGCGAGCGCAGGCGCTGCAACTCTTCCCTCAACAGCTTGATTTCTTCCTGCATTTTCTGGCGCATGTCCGCCTCCGCCTTGCGTACGTCCAGGCTCAGTTTTTTGTCCATTTCCGACGTCAACTTCTCATCGAGAAACGATTCGTACTTTTTGAACAACTCATCGCGGTAAACATCCAGCTGCAAACGCAACATGAGGTTTTCCTCCTCCATTTCGGCCAATTTGTGCTGGAACTGGGCGACATTCATATTGAAGTTCATGCTTTCTCCTAGCAGATGGCTCGCAAACGGCGCGATCAGCTCGTGCCGACAGGCCGGAGCGGGATTCCGGTTAAAAAAATATCCCTCTCCACGCAGGGAGAGGGAGGCAAACATAATGGGTTTGCAATAGACACTAGGCAGCTCAACACCGGGGGATCGGCGTGAGACCCTATGCGGCAGGGCGCCGCACAAGATGAGGCAAGTATGCGCAAGCGCGCCGTCAAAAAATATCTGACCAGTACGAAAAGCCGGCCCCGACGCGCGGTTGCGCGCGCATCGCCGCGGCGGGGCTCAAACCAGGCGGTTAAGAACGTTCAAGCCCTGGCTCAGCCGCTGCTGCACCGGCTCCAGCAAGGCCGCCGCCTCCTCGCTGCTGAACAGCAAGGGTTCGTCGCGGCGTTGCAGCACGGTCAGAATGGCTTGCAAACCGACATGGGCTGAGCGGATCTCCATCAAGCCCTGCAACAGGCAGGCGTCCATCTCCGCGCACTGCAAAGCCATCTGCCGGCCAAGATGAAACAGCGCGTGCTGATCCGGCTGGGCGTCGAGCAAATCCTGGTTCAACAGCTTCAGTTGCTCCATCATGGGTAATTGGCCTTTCATCACCGCTCTCCTTAGACCCGCTAACAAAACCCCTGATCCTGCGTTGCGCCTCCTTGCCGTACTACTTGTACTGCCTGCGTCGGCGCGCCTTGGCTCAGGTTCTCTGCGAGGTTTTGTTCGCGGCTCTTAATAAACCTGTTCAACGTCTGCCACATCGCATGATGAGTGCCGGCTTCAGAACGCTCATGCCCCACTTGCGCACTCCGCTTCTTCAGCCGTTTTCGCCTTGTCTCCCTCTCGCGCGCCAGACCTTGAACCGGCCCGGTTCAACACTCCAACACGCGCTCAATGCCGGCGGCGATTTTCAGGGTATGGGTGTCGCGGCCATGCAGCCCGCACACGCTCAAACCGATCTGAGCCGTCAGCGGCAGGCTGAGCGCGCAGCCGTCCAGCAGATTGGCCACAGCGCTGTTGCGCTGAGCCAGCCGGTTCAAACGGCCGTAGTCCTCGTCGTCGTCCAGCTCCGCCAGCCTGGGCGGCAGAATCGCCACCGTGGGCATCAGCCAGGCGTCGGCCATGGACAGGCGATGCGCGGCGACGGCTTGCAGCGTGCGGCGACGCTCCAGCAGCTCCAGATACCTGACCGCGCTCTGACCGGCCCCCTGCCGCAGATGTCGGACCACGCGCGGGTCGTAGTAAGCGCCGTCCTCGCTCTCCAGCCGCTCGCCATGCTCGTGCCAGGCCTCGGCCGCCGCCAGCCCGCCCTGGGCGTCCATGTCCGCAATCCAGCCAAGCTCGGGGAAATCGAAACGTATGATGCGGGCGCCGGCCTGGGACAAACGCGCCAGGGCCTCGTCAAAAGCCTGGGCCACGGCGAGGTCCAGATGCTCGGCAAGATAGTCTTCGGTCACGTAAAGCCGGCGTTTTTTCACGTCGGGGGGCTGACCGCGCGCATGAGAGGGCGTCCAGCCGCTACAAAGCACCGCGTCCAGGATGGCGCAGCAAGAAACCGAGCGCCCCAGCGTTCCGATGGAATCCAGCGACGGCGACAAGGGCAGGCAGCCCTGCATCGGCACCCGCTTCGCCGTGGGCTTGAAACCGACCAGGCCGCAAAAGGCGGCGGGAATGCGCGCCGAGCCGCCGGTGTCCGAGCCCAGCGCGGCAACGCTCATGTCCAGGGCCACGCTGACGGCCGCGCCGGAACTGGACCCGCCCGCCACGCGTTCCGGATCGCCGGGATTGCGCGGGGTGCCGTAATGCGGATTCAAGCCCAGGCTGGAGCAAGCGAACTCGCTCATATTGGTGCGCCCCAGCAGCACCGCGCCGGCCGCGCGCAGCTTCGCCACCACGGTTGCATCCTGCTGCACCGGCGGATTTTGCTTCCGCACCACGGAGCCGGCGGTGGTGATCTGGCCCTGGACGTCGAACAGGTCTTTGACCGACAGGGGAAGACCCGCCAGCGGCGTGGGATAGAGACCGACGGCGTCGATCTGCCGGGCGGCGGCCAGCGCGGCTTGGGCGTCCACATGGGTAAACGCCGCGCCTCCTGCCGCCCTATGGCCGGCGATGACGGTCAGCGCCTGCTCCGTCAGCGCCACGCTGCTGGTTCTGCCCAATTGCAAATCCCGATGCAACTGCATCACGGTCGCTTTCATGCCGTGCCCTCCCCGGCGTTGACGCGGCGGGCATCTCTCCCCTGCGGTTTCTCCACCGACGCCCGGCTGCGGCGCGCCCCAAACTCATGATGTTGCGACATGACGATCTCCCGACTACATGCGATGGCTAAAGTGAACTCCTCGTGAAAATGTGAAATCCGCGCGCAGGCGCGGGCCGCCCTTGTTTACCGGGCGGCGTCCGGCTTCAAGCACGGCGCGGCGGCGGCCTCCGAATGGGCCGGCGCGGGCGGCGCGGTCTTGAGCGCCTCATCAGTTTCGATGTAAAGGGTTTGCAGGCGGGCGGCGCAATCGTCCAGCACCTCAAGCGAGAGG
The DNA here is from genome assembly GCF_057809415.1 of Chromobacterium sp. FG22. NCBI lineage: Bacteria > Pseudomonadati > Pseudomonadota > Betaproteobacteria > Neisseriales > Chromobacteriaceae > Chromobacterium > Chromobacterium sp. FG22. The sequence goes on from NZ_JBMDJX010000015.1 coordinate 114,056, forward strand.
CGCGCCAACAATTGCAGATGGGACGGTTCGCTGCCGCTGCGCTTGGCTTGGATCGCCATGAGCGCGGAACGCAATACAGTGAAGCAATTCAAGGCCTGCGCGCAAGCAAACGCGGTTTGGGACAGCAAGTACTGGCGTTCTTGGCAAGTGGCCGGGGGTGGTTTGGCAAAAGCGGGGGAAAAATCAGAAGGAGTCATTGCAGTCTCCAAGTCAGCTTTGGAAGCCTGCTCGGATACGAGCAGGAGCGTGACAAGGTGGCAAGACCGGTTCTCCGTGATGTCGACCGGCAGCCCCGAGAGGCTCCCTGCCACGCCCTGCCCAGATGCAGATGCGTGGCAACAGACGTGCGGCGCCCGGGTGGACGCAACATGACTGCGATCACGGAGATTGATAGGCTTGCCTGCCTGGCGCGGCGTTATTTGGCGCAGCGCGAGGCAAAGAGTACTGAGACGGGGGCGGAGCGTCAAGCCGGAGACGGCCGCCCGGCCAGGCGGGAGATCAAACGGGGGAAATGAAGAAGCGGTTCAAAGCCCGGCAAGCCAAAGCGGGACTTTGAACAGCCTCTTGGCAAGCTTCAAATTGCGGACAGCAGCTTCAACACGGCGGCGGACAGCCGCTCCGCGCGCAACTCAATGCCATGCTCGGGCGTACCCGTATCGTGCCATCGGCTGTCAATGATATTGCTGACCGCCCTCAGCACCAGCACCGGCGTGGAGCCCAGCCGGCTGGCGGCGCGCATCACGCCGGAGGCTTCCATCTCAATCACGCCGCCTCCCAACTCCAACATCAAGGGAAATAGGGAGGAAGGGACTGGGAACTGGTTGCTGCTGAAGATCAGCCCCGGCTTCACCCCAGGCAGCGCTGTCAGCTTCTCCAGCCAATAGCGGTCCACGTCCCATTCCGTCTCCAGCGGAGCATGGGTATTGCTGTTAAACAGGCAGGATTCAAACAGCGTGCCTTTCAGGATCTTGTCGATGCCGTAAAGATCCATCTGCACGACTTTGCTGCCGGCGACGACATCGCCTATCTCCCAATGATCTCCCACTGCGCCTGAAGTCCCCAGCAACAAGACCAGATCGATATCCCGTTGCAGCAGCACGGCTTGAGTGGTCAAGGCGGCGTCTTCCGTGCCCACGCCGGTTTCGGCCAGATAAAGCTGGTGGAGCTTGTATTGAAGGCTGCGACAGGACAAAGCGCCGAGCATGGGCTCAGGCTCCCACGCGGCGGACAGCTGTTGCGACAGCAGGGCGGATTCGGCGGGAAAGGCCGACAATAGCAAGATATTCATGTTGTGCCCTAAATAGAGCCTGTTCAAAGTCTCGCGAGCAAGAGCGAGACAAGGCGAAAATGAGCGAAAAAGCGGAATGTACTCGTGGTACATGAGCATTTCGAAGCGGTACTCACCGTGTGACGTCTCACGACGCGCGGCAGAGCGTAAACAGGTTCTGAGAGAGCCTATTGCGGATACGCCTGCGCCCCTGGAGCCAGGCCGTGAACAGCCTGCCCGGCGCCGGCTTGCTCAAGGTCGATTTCATCGGCTGATCTTGAGCCCGCAGACGCCAACCTACCAATGATCTCCGGAGGCTCCGGATAGCACGGTGTGCTGGGGGGACTTACGCGCTTCTGTCGGCAAGGCGTAAGCGCGCCATGGGGCATGCATGGATCTCAGAACATCCTGCTCGCACAAACCAGAAGAAAGCCGCAAGACAATGGTGGTCATTCCATTGTCCGCCTTGATCCCCTCCACCGAAAAAGCCGCACTATGGGTAACAATGCCTTCAATATCGCCCTGGCTTAAGGTGATGTCGCTGACTTTATGATGGCCAATGCCGATGCTTAGCTGAATGTGCTGGTTTTCATGGGAAAACGCGTTGAGTAAAGAGTCGTCGACTGCGACCTGGAATGACTTCAGCATGATTTCTATACCTTTGCCTAAGAGCGTATTCATGACCTGGCCAGCAAGAGCGAGACAAGCCGAAATCACAACTGACATGCCTCACGGCCAGGAATAATGCTAGGCGCAACGCTACGCTTAATTTTTCCGGATTTTAATAGGACGGGTACTAAATTAAGGCAGCAAAGGATATTTCATATCGATACCGTTTTTGACAGCGTTCTCTTCTCGCCAGCAAGGCCCGGCAGACGCAAGGCGGGATCGGGAATCCGTTGGCGGCCCTACAGGCTTGAGACATCAGTGGGCGGAGAAAAAGTCAGGCTCAGCCTAAGCGCTTGATCGGTTCAAGCCCGGCCAAACAGGAACGACGCCTGGAGCGGCAAACACACCCCTGATGCGGCGGCGGGTCTTGCCTCAGCCGTAACGCCGATTTTTATTAACCGCTCTTTAACGGTCGTCCCTCTCCAGCAACAGGCGCCCGCCGCTGCTCAAATGCTCCACATCGCGCGCGCGCAGCGTATCGGCCGTCACCTGGGCGTCCACCCAGATTTGCGCGGTAAACAGCTTGCCGCGCGCCGGCTTGCCGTCCGCCACCGCCCATATTTTATGTTCGGCGTCCACCGCCACCTCCGCCGCAGCCTGCTCCAGCGCCGCCTGTTCGGTACGCACGGCGGCCAGCAGCACCGGCTGGCCGTCCAATTGCGCCGCGCCCATGCTCATCCGGTAGTGGCCCTTGCCGTTCCACAAGGCCATGCCCTTGGCGGCCGGCTCCGCCTCCAGCCGCAGCCGGATGGCGCTTGGCTGCTCGCATTGAACGCTCAGCGTCATCCGCCGCTTGCCCAAGGCCAACACCCCGGACTTGGCCCTCTTGAACTGGCCTTTGTTCAACACGCCGTAATCCAACTGCTCGCCGCTCAAGCGCATCACGCAGTTGTCGGCCAAGGCCGTCTGACACAGAAACAGGCCGGCCAGGCAAACCGCTCGTTTAATCATTACTTTCATCAAGTCACTCTCCACTCAGGCTTCCGCCCGGCACACCGCGTCCAACTGCTCGTAAAACACCTGCTCGTCCGCCGTTTCCGGCAGCGCGAAATCCAGCTGGCAACGGTTGCCGTTGGACGTGGTCACGGTCAGAACTTGCCCCGGCTCGGCATTGTCGAGGAAGACCTTGCCGCCCTCCACCACGGTGGTGACGAAACGGTTGTCCGCCGTCAGCACCGATCCGCCGGCGCTCAGCGGCTGGCCCAAGCCATCCTTGACCTCCAACAACACGCGGCGGGTCTGGAACACGTCGAACTCCACATGACGCACCGCGCCGCGGCTGACTTTCAACTCCTTGTAGCCGTTTTTCAGCTCCACCGTGCGCGGCAGGCTTTTCACATCCACTTCCAGCCGGCTGACGTCGTAAGCCGTCAAGCTGGGGATCACCGCGCGGCCGCCGGCGTCGGTCCATACCGCGCCGCCCGGCGTGTTGACCCGTACCCCGGACACCTTGCCGGTGGACAACACGCCAAAGCTGTCCTGGATCTGTGCCGGGGAGGCGGTGACGCCGTCGCGGTGGAAGGCTAGGCCGCCTCTCAGCCCGGCGGAAAAATGGCGGCCGGCGTAGTTCTGCCCCACGCCCAGCCGGGCGCTGGCGTAACGCGGCTGCACGTTGACATTGGCGCTCACCCCGGTGCCGCGGCGGCTCTGTTCCGCGCTCAGTTGATAGCCCCAATACTCGTTGACGGTTTCGCTGACCGAGGTATTCAGATTGATGTCGCCGCCGCTGCTGCGCACCGTGCTGTTGATGCGGCGTTTTTCCAGCGGCAGGCTGAAGTTCAGATACCAGGCTTGATAACGGCGGCCGTCAAAGGAGTTGCGGCCGTTCTCCACGTTCAGATTCAGCGACATCCGTTTGAAAGACTTGCCCCAACTGCCCAGCCAGCGGCTGCTGACATGTCCGTCAAAGCTGCGGCTGGTGGAATAGGACAGCCGGAAGCTGCCGACGCGCTGATGGCTCCAGCCCAGAGAAGCCGAATACTGGGCGCGGGTGCGGCGCTTGCGCGCTTGGCCGGCTTGCTCTCGACCATAAGCCGTCGTCGCCTCGCCCAGATCGCGGTAGCCCTCGGATTGAAACGAGGCCGACAAGGAGGCGCTCATCGCCTCGCTCATCCGCGTGCTCATCGCCCAGTTGGATTGATGGCCGAACACGCCCTCTTCCCGCGCCATGGAGGCCACGCCGCGCGCGCTCAAGGTCGTGTCGACGCCCAGGCCGACATCCGCCCCCAGGCCCAGGGCCTGGTATTGCGGTGTGCCGAGCGCGCCCAGCGTCCCTTGCGCCCGTTGTCCCAGCGCCCAACTGCCGGAACCGGTCAGCAGCAAGGGTTCCTCGCCGTCGTCGGCAACATCGCGCAAGCGGCCCATGGCCAGCGAATAGCCCAGCGGCGCGGCCGCATCCAGCGCCAGGCTTGCCGCCGGCACCGTGAAACGCCGCTCGCCGCCGTCGCTCTCCGCCACCGTCACTTCCAGATCGACATGGCGGTTGTTGAGGCGGATATGGTCAAAAGAGAAGGGCCCGGCCGGCACTTGCGCAACATGGATCAACACCCCCGCCTGCCGCACCTCCACCCGCGCCACGCTATTGGCGATGCCCTCCACCCGCGCGCCGGGGCCGCCCTGCTCCAGGCCGCTCTCCGGCGTCCACTGCGCGCCCAGCAACTGGCCGGCGGCAAACAGCGGGCTGTCGACATTGATTACACCCAACTGCAGACGCGCGCGCTGGGAGACGAAGGAGCGTTGGGCGTAAGCGCCCAGATCGCTGAACTGCCCTTGACCGTTATTGGCGTAGTAGAACTGGCGGCTGCGCACAATCCAGTCGCCAATATTGACGCCGGCCTCGGTGTCCAGCGACAAGCTGCGGCTGCCGCTGCCCAGGCCCTGATAGCTGCTCGCGCTGAGGTCGTAGTTCAGCATGCCGCCGACGCCGCCGCTTTCCAGCTGAATCTCTTCTTGCGGCTGCGGCAGGATGGCCGCGGTGGGCACCAACAGCGCCACCCGGTTCAGATTGGGGTTTAGTTGCACCTGGGTCTGCGGCCACGCGCCGACAAAGTCGTAGCAGGCCGGCGCCACGGAGACGCCCTCCGCCTCATCCGGGGGCGGACCTTGCAAACGCGCCTGTTCCAGCAAGGCCGGGCTGAAGCACAACTGGCCTTGCGCGTCGAACTCAGCCTCCACCTCGCCCAATGCCTCGCCATTGAGCGACAAACTCACTGGCTGACGCCCCTCGGCAAAACGCGGCTTGCCGCGAAAGTACTCGGCCAAGGCCGGGTCCAGACCGCGCGCGCGCAAAACATCGGCGTCGAACATCGCCTCTTCGGCCGCTTCGGCGCCCAATGCCAGCGACGGCGTCGCGCCCAGGGCCAGCAGCAGGGCCGCCGCCAGCGGTCGGCGTTTCCAGGGCCTCGTCGGCAGCCGGGCACCCGCCCACGCCTCCCCACGCCCGCAATAGGCCGGGAGCTCTTGCCAAACCGACAATTAGCCGGCCTTGGCCGTCAACGGCGCGTCGTAACTGTCCACGCTAAAGCCGTACAGAGTAGCCGGGTACAGCCTGACTGCCTCGACCTCGGTATCCGTAACCGGGAACGACAGCGTCTGCCCCGGCAACACATAGCTGCGCTCCAATTGCACCGCGGTGCCCTGCGGCTGGAGATTCACGACCTGAGCCATCCGGACCACATAAGGACTGTCGTTTGCCAATGTCAGCAGGCCGTCACTCAAGGACCACTTTAATAATTTCCATGGCTCTCGGTTTACCGGAAGGCCCTTTGGATGAATTACCACAGGCAAGTTTTGCCGTACTGCAATCGTAACTTGTGCACTACCAGCTTTCGATTTCTGAGGGATACCTTCAAAAATCACCCTTTTCAACCGTTGTGTTTGTAACGGCTGCTTATTATGCAACATAAACCGCACCTGCTGCTTTTCACCAGCCTCAACTCGTGTTACCGGTGGCGTCAACATCAATATAGGATCTTTGTCTTCAATCAAGTCTTCAATCACCGAGTGCAACAACAATGGGACTTCCTCTGTATTTTGTAACAAAATCGTCCCACCTTCCCCCTCCCCAACCAATACAACAGAGGTATTTGGAAGCATCCCAGAGGCATAAGCGCAAGTCCCACCCCAAAAGAGCACCACCCCATAAAAAACAAAAACTAACCTTAATAAAAAAAACACTCAAACACCTCCACAACAAACCACCAAAAAACTGCCTCCAACAACAAGGAGGCAGTTCATATAGAAAACTCAAAATAAAGAGATCACAACCAAGTATAGTTAGAGATAGTACAAATCGACTCGAACACTACCATCAAAAGAAACACTATCCTTCATCTCCAAGCCTGGAGCAATATAAACCGTATTAGTAAGTTTCACCTCGTAACTTTTTACAGGAACAACCTCACCCTTAGCATTAGCAACTGAATAATAAACACCATCAGAAATACCATACTTATTACTTGGAACCACTTCCCAAGCAGTTTTATCCTTCGAAGTAGAAAGAGTAAAATCCTCCACTTTTCCGTTATCGTCCATCACCACACCCTTATCACCTTGCAGCAACCCCATTCGATGATAGCCAATTAACTGATCCCCATACAACCCAAGACCAAAATTACCGTCACCAATCTTAGAGCTTGAATTCAAACGCTCATCAAAGAACTTCCAAGCTAGCCTAGTAGCACTTTCACATTCAATCTTAAATGGAAATGAATTTTTCCTAGGCAACATAGTATAATCATCTTGCTTCAAATTTTTCTGATAAACCTTCCCGTAATCATGAACATTTCCACTATTGAAAATAACACTACATGCGGAAGGAACAATCTCCCCCTTAACTTGAAAATTACCTGATGCCACAACCGTGTCCGCGGCAGCGAACCCTGCAAAACAAAGCACAACCACCCCAGCACCTACTTTACAAAAGCTCAACATATAAAAACCATTCATTAATAATAAAGAGAAGCCATATTAAAATAAACCATCAAAAACAAACATCTGACTAGTACTAAACGAGACCACCCCACTCTAAAATCAAAAAACTCATCTACCACAACACAAACCAACCCTCAAACACCCTTCGCAACTCCATTAACAAAACGCCCCCACTCACCCTTATTCCTACGATAACAAGCATCATGATCACCCCCCTTCATAAACAATTTGGCTTTAGGCTGAGGACTGAGTTGATATAGGCGTTCGCCCAACTCCATCGGCACCACTTCATCTCCGGAGCAATGGATGAATAGTTTCGGCGCGGCAATGGCCGGCAGTTTGGAATAGGAGGAGAAGTTATGGCGGATCAGCGCGTCAAACGGCAGCCATGAGGCGGTATAGGATTTGGCGATGTCCGCAACGGACAAGAAACCGCCGTCGATAATCACCCCGTCCACGCCCAGCGACACCGCCGCCATGTCCATGGCGATGGCCCCGCCCAGCGAGTGGCCGTACACCAGGTGCTTGGACGCCTCCGGCGCCAGCTTCTTGAAGGCCTGCCAGGCCACCCTGGCATCGGTGTAGACCGAACGCTGCGAGGGCAGATACCAGGCGCCGTCGCCGTAGCCGCGGTAGTCGATCGCCATCACCGCCAGGCCCAGCCGGCGCAGGCTGAGGATTAAATCGACATCGGTGTGCAGCGTGCTGTCGTTGCCGTGCAAGAACAGCACCGCCGGCGCGGCGGGCGATTCGGCCGGCAACCACCATGCATGCACCAGGCCGCCGCCTTCCGTCTTGGCGACCGGCAACCAGGTTTCCTGGTAAGTCACCCCGTAATCTTGCGGGGTTTTGCCGGTTTGATACGAGGGGCTGAGGATGAAGTATCGCTGCGCCAGCTCCCATAAGCTCAGCGCCAGCAAAACGGCGGCCAACAAGGCCAGGATTCTTTTAAACGCGCCCATGCGCACACCAGACTTTGAAACGCCACCCGCCATCAACAGAGCACCCAGTTCAATATAAACGCCATGCTCGCCTGCTTGCCGTCTTTCAGGCCCAGGCGAAATCCAATCCGGCAGCTTAGCCATGCTCGGTGCGGGGGGATATTTGACCAGTACGAAATGCGCGCCGCGCGGCGGGGATCACACCTTAAAACGACTATACTGGCCGACCTATGCGTGAGCAGACACGCAGGATGCGCGGGAACCCGCGGCGGGGAAGCGGCACCAAGAAAGGGCCGCCGGGAGAAAAGAAAGGTATCAGGGCTTGAACAGCAGCAGCAGGTCCGCGTCGCGCTCCGCGCCCAGTTTGCGCATGGCGCTGGCCTTCTGGGTGCTGATGGTTTGCTTGCTGCGCTTGAGTTTGGCCGCGATGTCGTTCACCGTCAGGCCGGCGACGAAGAGCCGCACCACTTCGGCTTCGCGCGCGGTCAAGGCGCGCTTGTCGGCGGGCTGGGCCAGGTGGTCGGCCTCCAGCAAACGCTCCACCGCCGGGGAGAAGTAGGCCGTTTTGGCCATGGCGCCGTACACCGCCGGCAATAGGTGCTCGATGGCGTCGGATTTGCTCAGGATGCAGTGAATGCCCAGGCTGCGCAGCGAGCGCACCACCAGGGCGTTGTCCATCATGGTGAGCACCACGATGCCCAGTTCCGGGTACAGACGGCGCAAGCGCTCGAACATGGCCGCGCCGTCGCCGGATTCACAGCCGGGCATGGAGTAATCGGACACCAGCACGTCGCAAGGCTGGCTGGCCAGCATGTCCCACAGAGCGGTGGCGCTATTGGCCTTGCCCGCCACGCGGATGGAGCGCTGCCCTTGCAAGGCGTGCTCCAAGCCGCTGAGCACCGAGGGATGATCATCCACTAAGAAGACTTTTATTTCCGCTGTCGCCATGTCGTTCACATGAAATTTAAACAATTGTTTTCAAGACATTCTATTTTTATAGCTAAGCAAATATCCTGAAAATCGTCAACCGCCCAGCCAAGCCCCCCGCCGGAAACCGCATGCGCAATTCAAACTCAAACTTCCCTCAAAGCCAGCCGCTCAGTCGCCTGCAGCGCATCCAGCGCATCACTTTGTTTGGCGGGGGCATCGCCATTTCTCTGGCGCTGCTGGCTTTGACCTTGCTGACGCTCTGGCTGGCCGGCAAGGAGATGCTATCCGACCGTCACCAGATATTCGATGCCGAAAGCACAGCTTTGAAGGTGGTGCTCAGAGGGCATGCGATCGATCTCCACCACCAGGTCAGCCAGGCCGAGACGGCATGGAAGACGCTGCCCAAAGCCAGCCCGGCGCTACAGCGCCAATTCACCGCGCAGAATGGGGAAGCCTGGCTGCAAGCCTCCCAGGCTCACCCTCCGATGCTGGCCTTGGGCAAGCTCTCCACCCCCTACCCGGCCCCCCGTTTCGAACCTTATCTGGCGCTGGCGGAACATACCGCCAGCGCGATGTGCGGCGGAGATTGCGAACTGAGAAAGTCGGTAAGCGCCTATCTGTATAGCCCGGACCAGCGGTTTTTGGCGATTGTCTCACCCAACTTGTCCGCGGAGGCCGCAGACAAGCCGGAGACCAGGGGGGCCCTCCGACAGCAGGTTTTCACCAATATGCCCAATCCGACGACTGCTAGCGGCCGGGCCAGTCGGCAGCCGGTTTGGCTGGCCGCCGCCGCCGCGCCGCTGACCGGCCGCCCCGTCATCCGTCTGGCGCAGGCCGCCGTGGTGGACGGCGCGCCTGTCGCCGTGTTCGCCAGGGATATCCGCATCGATAACTTGCTGAATACCTGGCGGCCGGACATCAGCGATGAAACCACCTTGCTCGCCAGTCCTATGGGGCCGCTTCACATCAGCTTTGGCTGGCAAGCGCAGCAGGGCGTGAAGCTGATCGCAAGGCTCCGCGCCATGGACCTGCCCGTAATCAACGAAGCGGTGTCCGATCTCCAGTACCGCGACGGCCTGTTCATCCTGCGCGCCCGTCTGCCCACCCCGGGCTGGGTTCAGATTCAGGTTTTCCCCTGGCACGGCTTGTTGAATGATCTGAGGCTGCCCTTGATCATTAATCTCAGCGCCCTGCTGTTTGCTCTCACCTGCCTCTGGACCTTCATCCTGCTGCTGGATCGCAAGATCTTCAAACCCGCTTTTTCCAACGCCCAGCGCATTTTTGAAAGCGAGAACCTGAACCGCATCATGGTGGACACCGCGCCCTCGGGCCTGACGCTGCTGTCCATCGCGGACGGCACGGTGCTGCTGGAAAACGAGGTGATGCGGCAATGGACGCGGATGGGTTCAATTGCCCGCTCGTCCCTGCACCTGCAGTTGCTGGACACCCACCAGACCGCGTCCCCGCTCGGCACCACGCCTTGCCACCGGGACATCCAGTTTGAGCTGGCGGACGGCAGCGCCATGGAGCTGCACAGCACCACCATGGCCACGCGTTACCAGGGCATCCGGGTTCTGCTGTGCAATGTGGTGGACATTACCGCGCGCAAGGCGCTGGAGCGCCAGCTGGAAAGCGCGCGCCAAACGGCGGAGGCGGCCAGCCAGGCGAAATCTTCCTTTGTGGCCATGGTCAGCCATGAAATCCGCACCCCGCTGCACGCCATCGTCAGCAGCCTGGATTTGCTCGGCCGCGCCCAACTGGCCGCGCCGCAACAACAGCGCCTGGCGGTAGCCAATCATTCGTCCCAGGCCTTGCTGGCCATCATCAACGACATTCTGGACTTGTCCAAGGTGGAGTCCGGGCTGATGAGCGTGGAGCGGATTCCCTTCGATCTGGCCGCGCTCGGCCGCGAAGCGGCGGCCAGCATGGAGCCGCTGGCCCGCGCCAAGGGCCTGGAATTCTCCTGCATGATAGACGCGCAATTGGCGCCGGCTTATCTGGGCGATCCCGGCCGCGTCCGGCAGATCATGCTGAATCTGCTGGGCAACGCGATCAAGTTCACGCTCAGCGGCGAGGTGTTGCTGGAGGTCTATCCGCAGGATGACGACCGCGCGGATTCGCCGGTGCGCATTGGCGTGACGGACAGCGGCGTGGGCATCCCCGCCGAGTACCACGACCAGGTGTTCACCGAGTTTTCCCAGGCGGATGCCTCCATCACCCGCCGCTTCGGCGGCACCGGCCTGGGCCTGTCGCTCTGCAAGAAACTGGCGGAATTGCTGGCGGGCACGATTGAATTCACCTCCACTCCCGGGGTGGGCAGCACCTTCGTCGTGACCCTGCCCTTGCCGCCCTGCGCCGCCGCGCCGGCTGCCGAGCCGCCCGCCGTCGCGGCCGGACCGGCCGCGCCGGCGGCCCGCATCCTGGTGGTGGACGACCACCCGGCGATCCGGGCGCTCATCCAGGACCAGCTCCGCGAACTGGGCCATCAGGCGGACACCGCCGCCAACGGCGCCGCCGCGCTGGCGCTGGCCGCCCGTCAGGCCTACGCCCTGGTGCTGACCGATCTGAGCATGCCGGACATCAGCGGTTACAGCCTGGCCCGGGCGCTACGCGACAGCGGCTTCGCCGCCCCCATCGTCGCCATCACCGCGCAGGCCGGCAGCGCGGAACAGCCGCTCTGCGCGCAAGCCGGCATCGACGAGCTCATGCTCAAGCCCTTTACCCTGGAGGAGCTGGACCGCGTGATCCGCAAACGCCTGGCCTTGCGCCCCGCCGAAGACCGCCCGGCCGCCAGACCGCCCGCGCCCTTGTCCGCCGCTCGGCGCGCCGAACTGCTGGACGCGCTGGATCATTCCCTGCGGCTGATGAGGCAAGCTTTGGAGCAGATGGACTCCGCCCCGCTGACGCAGCAGTTGCACGCCACCAAGGGGGCTTTCGCCATGGCCGGCTTGGCGCCGGTGGCGGAGCTGTGTACGGAAATCGAGCAAGCGGTGGCGGCCGGCCTGCGCGAAGAAACCGGCGCGCTGCTGGATCGGCTGGAGGCGCTGGCGCACGCGAGACTTTGAACAGGCTCTAAGACCGCTATCGCGGCCCGGGGACATCGGCGACAATGGCCAGGCGCTTAGACCCCCTACCCAAGAGGAGCCGCCATGAAAATATCCGATCTTCCATTCGGCATCAGCGATTGGTCCGCGCTGGAGCCCACCCAGCATGCCGGCGAAACCGGCTGCGCCTATTGGCGCACCCAGCGCTTCGGGGACATCCGCGTCCGCATGGTGGAGTACACGCCGGGCTACCGCGCGGATCACTGGTGCGTCAAAGGCCACATTCTGCTGTGTCTGGAAGGGGTGCTGCACACCACGCTGGCGGACGGCCGCAGCTTCACCTTGACGCCCGGCCTCAGCTACCAGGTGGCCGACGACGCGGAACCGCATCTGTCCCATACCGAAACCGGCGCCAAGCTGTTCATCGTCGATTAAGGCCGGGCGCGCCGGCTTCCGCCCTTTTGCCGCCCCCTCGGAACAGGCTTGCGGCAAGGGGAGGAAGCGCCGAGCGCCATTTCCTTTGAAAAGATCACGCCGCGAGCGCCTGCCGCGGCGGCTCGTCGGAACCGGGACATCCAGCAATGACAAACGAGGTGCTCATCCGGCTGCTCAGCCAAGATCAGGTCTCCCTGGCGCTGTGGAAGATCTCCAGCCCCGCCTCCCAGCCGCGTCATCTGTTCATGACGCACGGCACTTTTTCGGATAGGCGCATCTGCCTGGGCCTGGCGAGACATCTGGCGGAACGGGGATTCACTTGCTGGATTCTTGAATGGCGCGGCCACGGAGACAGCCAGCGGGACCCGCCTCCTTTCAATTTTGAGACCGTCGCGCTGTTTGACGTGGCCGCGGCGCTGCGCTATCTGCTGGAAGAGGAAGGCGTCGCCCGCCTCCACTGCGTGACCCACAGCGGAGGGGGATTGGCGCTGGCGATGTGCTTGTTGCGCCATCCTCATTTCAACCAAGCCATCGGGAAAATAGCGCTCTTCGCCTGCCAAGCAGGCTATGCCGCCCAGACGCCCTGGCGACGGCTGCGCCTTATCGGCATGAGGGAAGCCTGCCGCCTGGCGGGCAGGCTGCCCGGGAAAAGGCTGGGAATCGGCGTTCAGGACGAGTCCTGGCACATGATGCGTCAATGGTTTGACTGGAACATCCACAGACGCTTCAATGGCGCAGACGGCTTTGATTATCTGCGGCGTTTACCGCAAATCTCAGCGCCCATCCTCGCGGTCTTTGCCGAAAACGACTCTCTCATTGCCCCGCCCTCCGCCTGCCGGCAGTTTCTGGCGGCCTTTAAAGGGCAAGAGAACCTGGCGCTATTCTGTTCGGTCGCGGCCGGGTTCAGCGCGGGCTACAACCATGCCAGGGTGATGCACTCCTCCTCCGCCAGCAAAGAGGTGTGGCCCTTGCTGCTGGACTGGCTGGAAAAACCCGAGGCCCGCGCGCTCGCCGCAGCGACTTGACCCCTCCCTCGCTCCGTATCTTTTATAAACAGCTTAAGGAACGCCATGAGAACCCTCGGCCTGCTGGGCGGCATCAGTTGGGTATCGACGCTGGATTACTATCGCTATCTGAACGAAGGCGTCAACACCGCCCTGGGCGGCCTCAATTTTGCCGAGTGCGTCGTCTACTCGCTGAATTTCAACGATATCCAGCAGCGCGGCTGGGACGACTGGGAGCACACCTATGCGCTGCTGCTCAAAGGCTGCCTGCATTTAAAAGCCGCCGGGGCCGAGGCCATCGTGCTGTGCGCCAATACCGCGCACGTCGTGGCCGAGCGCCTGGAAACGGCCGCGGGCCTCCCCATCATCCATATCGCCGCCGCCACGGCGCGGGAAGTCGCCAAGCAGCGGCTGCGGACCGTCGGCCTGCTCGGCACTCAATTCACCATGGAGCTGCCGTTTTTCCGGGACAAGATGCGGCAAAACGGCATTGAGACCTTGATCCCGGAGGCTCAGCACACCCGCGATTTCATTCAGCGCACCCTGCGCGACGAGCTGGGCCGCGGCGTGGCGTCGCCGGCCACCAAGGCCGCTTATCTGGAGGCGATCCAACAGTTGATAGCGCGCGGCGCCGAGGGCATCGTCTTCGGCTGCACCGAGCTTCCGCTGCTGTTGAGCCAGGCCGACGTGCCGGTGCCGGTGTTCGACACCACCCGGATTCATGTCGAGGCCGCGCTTGAGTTCGCGCTCGCGGACGCCGCTGGCCGGCGATAGACGCCGAGCCGCGGCTGTTCTCGGTCTCGCGGACCCAGGCGAGACCTTGGACGAACCATAGGCCGAAATAGCTGCCAACGCGCCGCCCGCTTCCGCATATACTGTCCGCACATCGCCAATGACGCCCCCACCCATCCGACATCAAGGACCTCCGATGCTCACCAGCGCCCGTAATCAGTTCGCCGGCAAAGTCACCGCCATCCATCCCGGAGCGGTCAACGACGAGATCGACCTCACCCTGCCGGGCGGCGAGGTGATCACCGCCGTCATCACCCAGCGCAGCACCGCCAACCTGGGCCTGACCGTGGGCTGCGACGCGCTGGCCATCATCAAGGCCCCCTGGGTGATCCTGGCCAATCCCGAAGCCGGCATCAAGCTCTCCACCCGCAACCGCCTGGAAGGCCGGGTGTCCGCGCTGCGTCCGGGCGCGGTCAACGCCGAGGTCGAAATCCGTCTCAACGGCGGCGACGCCCTGGTGGCCATCGTCACCCAGGAGAGCGCGGACGACCTTGGCCTGGCCGTCGGCAAAGCCATCGTCGCCTTTTTCAAGGCCTCCCACGTGATTGTCGGCGTCCGGATCTGAGCCCGGCATGAAGCCCTCCTCCGCGGCCGAGCGCGCGCCGGCCTCCGCCCTGATAGACCGCAGAATCGCCGAACTTGGCGACTGGCGCGGCGCGGCCTTGTCGCGGATGCGGCGGCTGATCCGGGAAGCCGCCCCGGACGTGATCGAAGAATGGAACTGTGGCCTACCCTACTTCTCGTGAACACTAACCTCAAAATGGACAATGCCCCCAAGGAGTGGTGTTCAAGACCAAGACCAGACATACGTCCCCAGAGCCTCTCAAACACGAGGCCATTGAGTAGATACTTGCCAACTCCCCACTACGGCATGTAACTCAGGCCTTCGACGTTACCCAGCCACTTTATGAGCAAGTGGAAGAGCCAGACTCAAGTGGCAGACACGGATACCTTTTCAGGCAGAGGCAAACAAACTGGTGAAGCCGCCAAGCGGAAGCGACTACATGACAAGCTAGCCTACATCACATTGAATGCGCGATGTTCTATGCAAAGATGCTCGCCATCTTTTCCCAACCCACGAGGTGAAATTCCACTCGCTTCAGACACTATCAGGTCACTACCCGGTAGCCCCAATGTGCCAATTATTTGGAGTTTCCCGCCTAGGTTACTATCGATTACACTACACACCATCGGCTTGGCAAAACTCACTTGCCTCATGTAGAGATCAATACCCCCATAGGCGAACCCATGTCGAACTACTCACACATGGTTTCGCTTGCGGGCAACATCACAAGGCAGGCTTGATGCGACAAAACAGCAGTCAGGGTCAGAACCCGTAAACATTAGCACCCGTCAGAATGCGGCTAACATCTCCTCTCGATGACCCCAACCCGCTGCAGCGGCGACTTGCTGCTGGTGACATCAATCAGCGCTGGAAAACCGATTGTTCCATATTCGGACAGGTAGAGGATAGTTGTATCAGATGGCAATACTCGACTTGCATTCCCAAGCAGTAGTGGACTGGGCTATACATCTCCGCATATGGTAAGTGCGGGTTCAAGCAACCCTGATGATGACCCTCTCAATCTTTCAATTCGGATTATTTCAGCCGTCCATACGGTGCCCTTGGCCATCAATCACCACTGAAACAATACGGGATGGTACTTAGCTACTCTCATACAAGAAGCGACAGGAATAATATCGCAATAGAAAGCTCCTTCGGCTCATTGAAGTCGGAGCGGTTTTATCTAACTTACTACCGAAGCAATGAGAAGACTCATACCACGGATTTTGATTACATCCACTTTTACAATTACCAACGGTGTCATTCGATTTTGGACTCTCTGCTGCCAGTCGAGGTCGAACAGAGCCGTTTGCTGCTGAGTGCTTAACCCACTGTATTCAGGAAGTAGAACCAATCACTAGGCGATAGCCAGTTTCAACATGCCCTTGCCACTCGCAACTGTACTTTGTTTGACTAAGCACGGTAAAAGCTGATATTTTTCATAAATTTCACTAAAACTCGGGTTATCCTGAACATCCTGCAAACGGGGGCGCATGATAAGCTAGTCATCAGGGAACTGCACTGAGGTTTTGTAATACAAGGCAAAGGCAATGGTACAGCAATAAATGGACTAGCTGAGGCATATAAAGCTCAGTCTTGGTCTTAAAGCGACCTATTTTATCATCACAAGGTTTTGCATTTTTCGGGAACGAATAATAAATGAGCGAATATCTGTTTACATCTGAGTCGGTGTCGGAAGGACACCCGGACAAAGTCGCCGATCAGATCTCCGACGCCATCCTCGACGCCATCTTGCGCGAGGACAAGCACGCGCGCGTCGCCGCCGAGACCCTGGTAAACACCGGCCTGGTGGTGTTGGCCGGCGAAATCACCACCAGCGCCAATATCGATTACATCAAGATCGCCCGCGAAACCATCAAGCGCATCGGTTACGACGATTCCGCGCTGGGCTTCGATTTCCGCGGTTGCGCGGTGATGGCTTGCTACGACAAGCAGTCGCAGGACATTGCCCAGGGCGTCAACGAAGGCGAAGGCCTGGATCTGAACCAGGGCGCCGGCGACCAGGGCCTGATGTTCGGCTACGCCTGCGACGAAACCCCGACGCTGATGCCGTTCCCGATCTACTACGCGCATCGTCTGGTGCAGCGTCAGGCCGAGTTGCGCAAGGACGGCCGCCTGCCGTGGCTGCGCCCGGACGCCAAGAGCCAGATCACTTGCGTCTACGACGGCGCCACCGGTCTGCCCAAGCGCATCGACACCGTGGTGCTGTCCACCCAGCATACTCCGGAGATCGATCACAAGACGCTGACCGAGGCGGTGATCGAGGACATCATCAAGCCGGTGCTGCCGCCGGATATGATCACGCCGGAAACCAAATTCCTGATCAACCCGACCGGCCGCTTCGTGATTGGCGGCCCGATGGGCGATTGCGGTCTGACCGGCCGCAAGATCATCGTCGACACCTACGGCGGCGCGGCGCCGCACGGCGGCGGCGCTTTCTCCGGCAAGGATCCGTCCAAGGTAGACCGCTCCGCCGCCTACGCCGGCCGCTACGTGGCGAAGAACATCGTCGCCGCCGGCCTGGCGCGCCAGTGCCAGATCCAGGTTTCCTACGCCATCGGCGTGGCCGAGCCGACCTCGATCGCGGTGGACACCTTCGGCACCAACTCGATTCCGAACGAGAAGATCGTCGAGCTGGTGAAAAAGCATTTCGATCTGCGCCCGAAAGGCATCATTCAGATGCTGGACCTGCTGCGCCCGATCTACAGCAAGACCGCCGCTTACGGCCACTTCGGCCGCGAAGAGCCGGAATTCAGCTGGGAGCGCACCGACAAGGTGGAAGCGCTGCGCGCCGACGCCGGTTTGTAAGAACCTGCTTACTATCAGTTACACACCTTTAGGTGTCACGCGGGGAGTAATGACTTCGAAATCTTCATATATCATTAAAAACTGTTGAGGTTTTTTAAGAACCGTGAATAGGAAAGAGGCAAACCTGCAGAATGAAGGTTTCTACAGCAATCATCTACACGTTTGCCACTCCCTGGATGATATTCACTGACGAGCTTTGGTCGGAGCAGAAAAGCATTTTGCTTTAATACGCTACTTACCAAAAAACATTATTTAGAATGACCGTCAAATATTCACCCTATCGAACATGAGTAGATTGCCTGTGAATGGGTTCAACTTGGTACTTTTGACAACCACAACCATCTCTTACAGACAAGTCAACGCGTGGTCAACCGCAAAATTGGCTAAGAATTTTCAAAGCCTTACTGATTGATATCGCTTTTGAACAGGATATTCATAGATAAATCCTCTGTAAAACACCCCTAATACGGAATAATAGACTACAGCTTATCAACCGCTACTGGATTAGCATTTAACGCAAATCGCCCTCTTACTTCTACCGGAAAGAAAACGAAATGAAAACAATTAATGACACATTGACTGCCTTTGAGCAGGGGGACACTGGCAAGCCAGATTTTATTCGGGAAATGTACGAGGAACACCATGCAAAGTTATTCGACTACGCAAAACACCTCCCCAAGACCAATATTAAATCCATTGAAATTAAAGACGATCAGATCATTATGACAAGTCGAGACAGAGGCGTACGCATGTTATGCGCCCCAGGCGACTTTCGAATAGCCCCTGTAGAAGCGCTGAACTTCTTCGACTATGAAAAATATGATGCTGCAATGATCGATCGCCTTGTAGGGGAAAATGACACCGTCTTCGACATTGGTGCCAATATGGGTTGGTACTCTATTAACATTTCCCTATCATGTCGTGGAGCAAAGATTCACTGTTTCGAACCCATCCCCCACACTTATGCTCATCTGAAAAAAAATCTCGCTTTAAATTCAGTCCCCAACGTCATTGCACACAACTTCGGCTTCTCAAACTCTACGGGCGAGTTCGATTTTTATTACTACGAAGAAGGCTCGGGAAATGCCTCCTCTGCCAATCTCAGCGGCCGAAATGATGTGCAGATTCTAAAATGTGAAGTTCGCACGCTAGACGAATTTTCTGATCAAGAAGGCACCTCAGTGGACTTCATCAAATGCGATGTAGAAGGCGCTGAATTGATGGTTTTTCAGGGAGGCTTGCAAACTATCACTCGCGATCGACCCATTGTATTTTCAGAAATCCTAAGAAAGTGGTCTGCCAAGTTCAACTACAATCCAAATGAGATATTCAGTCTCTTCAAGTCACAAAATTACCGTGCATTCACTGTGGATGGTTCAAGTTTAAAAGAATTCTTCGTCATGGATGAGTCCACTATAGAAACCAACTTCTTCTTCTTACATGCTGAAAAGCATGCAAATCAGATTAAGCAGTTGTGCATTTAGCTGTATTGCTAAATAGCTTTGATGATGGCTAGCCAACATACAGTAAGACCATGCTGTACGATCTTGGGTTGAAACAAACGCAATGCATCGATGGTTGAGAATACCAATTCACCAGAGGCTGTGAGTAGTCCGTAGGGCTGTGAAACGATCCTAAAAACGATCCATAGCCCTCTACATGAGGAACATGCCCCTATGATGGAATAGTTTGCTGGAGAGTTCGATTTGATACATTTCGATATCTCACCGTAGATGCCCTCCACTCCAAGGTGGAAATCTAAATCATCAAGATGATAGTGGACAGACGCTTACACCTCTTGCGTCTGGCTCTTAAACCCGCTCCGCGGCCGCGCGCCGCCTGTCTCGCAGATAACGCCACACGCCGTTCAGAATGGCCGCCGGCGACAGCTCGGCCATGGCCAGCAAGCCGTGGCCCTCATGGTAGTCCGGGTTGTGCTCGACAAAATAGCGCGCCGCCGGGCGCGGGTGCTGCAGCCAGAATTGGCGGTCGGTCTGGCTGTCCCGGGTCAAAATGCCCAGTTTCACCACAAAGGGGCGCTCCGCCGCGGGCGCCGCCATGCCGAAACTGCCGCACAACTCCGCCGCCAGCCGCGCCAGCGGCTGCTCCATGCCCCGCTCCGGGCTGGGCCACATGCCGGTGGCGTACTTGTGCATCTGGATGAAACTGGACGGATGGATCATCGCGCCCAGGAAATACATGGGCCGCCACGGGCTGCGCAGCCAGTAGCGCAACATGCAGCCGGCCAGGAAAGGCATATTGCTGTTGCGACCGCGGTAGTCTTTGAGCAGCCCGGCCTGCCCGCGCAAAACCTTGACTTCGCGCCCCGCCGCGCGGCGCTGGAACAGGTGGACGGCGCAATAGCCCACCGCCTGACCGTGTTCGCCGCGATGCAGCAGGATGCTGCTGTGCTCGGACTCCGGCAACACCATCTTGCGGAAGGCCGCCCGGTCCATGCCGCTGAAAACGGCGTCGTGCACTTGATAGGCTTCATCCACCAGGCGCTCGCGCCCGGCCATGGTCAACAAGTGCGGATATAGGGTGTCTGAGTGAGTGATGGTGCCCATGGCTCCTCGCGCGGGGTGGGACGTCGAAACGCAGCGCATGGTAAGCAGCGGGTCCGGACATCACCACTGACAGATATGCCAATGTTGTTTTTAATTCACTCAAGACCGCCGGCCCGCACCCAGGCCAAGCATGAAAAAACCCCGCCAAGGCGGGGTTTGTCTTTGCACGTTGCGGATCAGGACTTGGC
>NZ_JBMDJX010000016.1:0-123757 GCF_057809415.1 Chromobacterium sp. FG22
AACCGCCGACATTCTGCTTGTAAGGCAGACGCTCTACCAACTGAGCTAAACGCCCTGAATCCTTTTCGCTGCTGCGTTTGCGTTTCAGCGAGGAGGCGAATTAAAACACAGGGTTTAAGCTTGCGCAAGTGGTCTACCCGCAAATTTTTGCAACCGGCGGCAATTTCGAATAAATGCTCCAAAATTTAATGTTTTTGTCAGACAGAAAGGTGACGCCGACTTTGCCGCTAAGGTATCATGCCGCCATTAGCTATTTATCGGATGACGTTACGAATGAAGCCGACCTTTCTCGATTTTGAGCAGCCTATTGCCGAGCTCGAGAACAAAATAGAAGAACTTCGCTATGTTCAGGACGATTCCGTGCTGGACATCTCCGAGGAGATCGCGCGCCTGCAGAAGAAGAGCCAGGACTTGACCAAGTCCCTCTACGCCAAGCTGACGCCGTCTCAAATCGCCTTGGTGGCGCGCCATCCGCAGCGCCCCTACGCGCTCGACTATATAGAGAGTATTTTCACCGACTTCGAAGAGCTGCACGGCGACCGCGCGTTTGCCGACGACGCCGCCATCGTGGGCGGTCTGGCCCGTTTCAACGGCCAGTCGGTGATGGTCATCGGCCAGCAGAAGGGCCGGGACACCAAGGAAAAGATCCGCCGCAATTTCGGCATGCCGCATCCGGAAGGCTATCGCAAGGCCCTGCGCCTGATGAAGCTGGCCGAGAAGTTCGGCATCCCGGTGGTCACCTTGGTGGACACCACTGGCGCTTGGCCCGGCATCGGCGCGGAAGAACGCGGCCAATCCGAGGCCATCGGCCGCAATCTCTATGAAATGACCCGTTTGCGCGTGCCCGTCATTGTGACGGTGATAGGCGAGGGCGGTTCCGGCGGCGCGCTGGCCATCGCGGTGGGCGATTGCGTCAATATGCTGCAATACGCCACCTACTCGGTGATTTCGCCGGAAGGCTGCGCCTCCATCTTGTGGAAGACCGCCGAGCGCGCGTCCGACGCCGCGGAAGCCTTGGGCATCACCGCGCCGCGCCTGAAGACGCTGGGCCTGATCGATCGCGTGGTCAACGAGCCGGTGGGCGGTGCGCATCGCGATCACGCTCAG
The DNA here is from genome assembly GCF_057809415.1 of Chromobacterium sp. FG22. Classification (NCBI taxonomy): domain Bacteria; kingdom Pseudomonadati; phylum Pseudomonadota; class Betaproteobacteria; order Neisseriales; family Chromobacteriaceae; genus Chromobacterium; species Chromobacterium sp. FG22. The sequence goes on from NZ_JBMDJX010000016.1 coordinate 1,108, forward strand.
ATGATGGCGACGCTGAAGCGCGTGCTGCAGGAAGAGTTGAAAGACTTGACCGGCAAGCCGATCGACGAGTTGCTGAAAACCCGTTTCGACAGATTGATGAGTTATGGCCGCTTCAAGGAAGCCGCAGCCTGACCCGCTCGAATCTCTGTTAAGCCATTGGCCGGACGAATTGTCCGGCCAATGTGCTTTTGAGGTGGGCTTGAGCGGCGGCCTGGATTCGGTGGCGCTGCTGGCGCTGCTGTGCCGCGCGCGGGAGCGCCGTCCGGAGCTGGAGGTCCGCGCGGTGCATGTGCACCACGGGCTGAGCCCGAACGCCGACGCCTGGGCCGAGCACTGTCGCGCCTTGTGCGCGTCGCTGGGCGCGTCTTTGCGGGTGGAGCGGGTAAAGCTGGTCCTGAGCGGCGGCGACAGTCTGGAAGCGGTGGCCCGCGAGGCGCGCTACCAGGCGTATCGGCGTTCCGCCGCCGGCGTGGTGGTTTTGGCGCATCATCTGGACGATCAGGCGGAAACCGTGCTGCTGCAATTGCTGCGCGGCGGCGGCGCGCGCGCTCTGGCGGCGATGCCGGCCTTGCGCAAGCTGGACGCGGACGGGCCCTGGCTGTGGCGGCCCTTGCTGGGTTTGCGCCGGCGGCAGCTGGAGGCGTTCGTTCAGGCGCAGGGCCTGAGCTGGGTTGAGGACGAGAGCAATCAGGACGAGCGCTGGCGGCGCAATCTGCTGCGTCAGCGGCTGCTGCCGCAGCTGGAGGCGGCGCTGCCGGATTATCGCCGGCATCTGACGCGATCGGCCGGCTTGCTGGCGGACGCCGCCGCGGTGCTGGACGAGGTGGCGGCGCAGGATCTGGCCGCTTGCCGGCGCGAAGGCGGCCTGGACCTGACTCGCTGGCGAGGCTTGTCCGCGGCCAGGCAACGCCAATGCCTGCTGGCCTGGCTGCGCGGCCTGGCCTGGCCGGCGCCGGAGCCGGACGCGTTGGCGGAGTTCCAGCGTCAGGCGCTGGAGGCCGGCGCCGCCAGCTGTCCGCGGCTGAGTCTGGCGCGGGGCCTGTTATACCGTTATCGCGACGGCCTGTTCGCCTTGCCGGCGCTGCCGGCGCCGGCGGCCGTGTCGCTGGGGGCGGTGGAGCCTGCGGCGGAACGCCTGGTGCAAGAGTGGGGCGGGACGCTGAGCTGGGAGTGGCGGCAAAGCGGCCTGCCGGCGGAGGCTTTGGCGCGAGGTTTGAACCTGCGGCCGCGCGAGGGCGGCGAGCGGCTGGCGGCCGGGGTGGGGCGCAAGCCGGTGAAGAACTTTCTGCAGGAGGCCGGCATCGCGCCGCCCTTGCGCGAGCGCTGGCCGCTGTTGTGCGACGCCGACGGGCGCGTGCTGGCGCTGCCCGGCGTGGCGGTGGACGCCGAACTGGCCTGCGGGCCGGGCTGGTGGCCGCTGTGGCGGCCGCTGTCGGCGGAGCCGCGCTGATGTGAAAAACGCCTGCCGATCCGGCAGGCGTTTTGCATTTGTAATCTGATGTCTCGCGATGCGCAGCGGACTTTGCGCAAATTCTCAGGCGGCGTTCAGCGGTAGGCTGACGATGCCCGCATCGTCCAGGCGCAGATAGCCGCCCTGGTTCCCGTGCCAGTCCTGGATCACCCAGCGCTCGGAGGCGCCGTGTCGGTGGACCGCGGGGCGGTGGGTATGGCCGTGGATCAGCGTCGGCCAGTCGTGGGCGGCCAGCAGCGCCTCGACCGCGTCGGCGGCGACGTCCGAAATCTCGCTCAGGCCGTTCTGTTGTTTGCTCATCTCGCTTTGCTGGCGCGCCTGACGCGCAATCGCGTGGCGCTCCGCCAGCGGCCGCGCCAGCATCGCCCGCTGCCACTGCGGGTTGCGGCTGACGGCTCGAAACTGCTGATAGGCGGCGTCGCCGGTGCACAGCGCGTCGCCGTGGCTGAGCAGGCAGCGGCGGCCATGGGCCTCGATCAAGCTTGGATCGTCCAGCAGCCGCGCGCCGCTGCGCAGACAGAAGCCCTCGCCCAGCAGGAAATCGCGGTTGCCGTGCATCACGTACAGCGGCGTGGCGGCGGCGAAGGCGCGCATCGCAGCCAGCGGCGTTTCCAGGAACGGCGAATCGTCGTCGTCGCCCACCCAGTATTCGAACAGATCGCCCAGGATGTAGAGCGCGTCGATCCGGCCTTGCCAGGCTTGCAGCGTGTCCAGAAACAAACGGTTCAGCGCCGGAGTGTCGTCCGCCAGGTGCAGATCGGAAATGAAGTGAATGGCCATGTCGCGTGCGGATGAGTTGAAGCCCGGCCGGACGGCCGGGCTGGGAGCGCGCCGCGCGTCGCGCGGCGTCGGCGAATCAAATGATTTCGGCTTTCTCGATCACCACGGCTTCCGCCGGCACGTCCTGATGCGGGCCGCTGCGACCGGTGCGCACCGCCTTGATGCTGTCCACTACGTCCTGGCCTTCCACAACCTGGCCAAACACGGCGTAGCCCCAGCCTTGGGCGCTTTCCGATTTGAAATCCAGGAAGTCGTTGTCGGACACATTGATGAAGAACTGGGCGGAGGCCGAGTGCGGGTCCATGGTGCGGGCCATGGCCACGGTGTAGGCCTTGTTGGCCAGGCCGTTATTGGCCTCGTTCTCGATCGGCGCGTTGGTCGGCTTTTGCGACATGTCGGCGGTGAAGCCGCCGCCCTGGATCATGAAGCCGTTGATCACGCGGTGGAAGATGGTGCCGTCGTAATGGCCGCTTTTTACGTACTCTTCAAAGTTGGCGGCGGTTTTCGGGGCCTTGTCGGCGAACAGTTCCAGCACGATGGCGCCGAAGTTGGTGGTCAGTTTGATCATGGTGTTTCCTTGATGACGGGCAGGCCGCGTGGGGCCTGCCGGTATGAAAGAGGTTGTAGAAAAGCTTAAGGCTTGATGGTGACTTTCTGGATCACGATGGGCTCGAACGGCACGTCGCCCATGCCGTTCATGCTGCCGGTGCGGGTCTTGGCGATGCGGTTGACCACGTCCATGCCGCGGGTCACTTTGCCGAACACCGCATAGCCGGCGCCCTGGGGCGTCGGGGATTTATAGTCGAGGAAGTCGTTGTTGGCCACATTGATGAAGAACTGGGCGGTGGCGGAATTCGGGTCCGCGGTGCGGGCCATGGCGATGGTGCCTATGCCGTTCTTCAGGCCGTTGCTCGCCTCGTTGGCGATGGCGGCGCGGGTGGGCTTCTGGTTCAGCTTGGTGTCGAAGCCGCCGCCCTGGATCATGAAGCCGTCGATCACGCGGTGGAACACGGTGCCGTTGTAGTGGCCGGCCTTGGCGTAGGCGACGAAGTTTTCCACGGTCTTGGGGGCTTTGGCCGAGTCCAGCGCAATCTCGATATTGCCCTTGTTCGTGGTCATTTCCACTGTCGGCGAGGCCAGGGCCACGGCGGGCAGCGCGCTCAACGCCAGCATGCTCAGCATTCGTTTCATGGTTGCTTTATTCAACAGGGTTATGAGGAGCCGCCAATATTAGCACAGCCTTTTGATTCAGCGCATGGCGCGGCTGTCTTATGCTTTTAGCCTAAGGCGGACTTCTTGTTTTTTTAAAAAATAGTATTTAGACTCCACCCCCTAAAAATTGTGTGATCGCTATCTATTTGGATGGCATATTTTCGCACGCAAGCTCGGTTTCCAATAACAAAGGCGGCAGCCGCCGCCGGGGTAGATATAAAAAAATGAAAGCATTCGCACCTTCCGCTGTTCGCCTCATTCCCGCGCTGGTGGCCGGCCTGTTGGCCGCCGCGCCGCTGGCTCAGGCCGCCGGCTTCCAATTGTCCGAGCAAAGCGTGGCCGGCCTGGGCCGCGCCCACGCCGGCGCCGGCCTGGTGGGCGACGACCTGTCCGCCGTCTTCTACAACCCGGCCGGCATGACCTTGATTGAAGGCACCCAGGTGCAGGGCGGCTTCACCTACGCCGAAATCGACGCGCCGTTCGAAGGCAAGGGAGGCTTCCCGGCCGCGCGCCAGGGCAGCGACAACGGCCGCGCCAAGGCCGAATTCATCCCCAACGCCTATCTGGTGCATCAGTTGAGCGAACGCGCTCGCCTGGGCCTGGGCATCACCGTGCCCTTCGGCCTCGGCGCCAGCTATGACGACAACTGGGTGGGCCGCAACCACGGCATTTCCAGTTCCATCATGACCGTGGACTTCAACCCGTCCTTCGCCTACAAGCTGGACGACAAGTGGAGCTTCGGCGCCGGCGTGTCGGCGCAGTACGCCAAGGCCGATCTGAAGCAGGGCGCGTTTTTCCAAGGCGCCACCGGCGAGATCGACGCCGACAGCTGGGCCTACGGCTACAATCTGGGCCTGATGTACGCGTTCAACCAGGACAACCGCGTTGGCCTGTCCTATCGCTCCAAACTGAACCACAAGGCGCGCGGCGACTACACCGCGAGCGGGTTTGATCGTCTTGGCGTCCCTGGTTTGCCCAAGTTGGATGGCGTGTATGCCGGCGCCGCCGACGTCACCACGCCGGAATCGCTGCTGCTGTCCGGTTTCAGCCGTCTGAACAGCAAGTGGGCGCTGAGCGCCACCGCGCGCTGGACCAACTGGAGCCGCTTCGATCAGCTGGTGATCAAGGGCAACCCGATGGCTGAAACCGTGATCGACAATCACTGGAAAGCCAGCTGGCTGTTCTCGGTGGGCGCCGACTACAACTTCAACGAGCAACTGACGCTGCGCAGCGGCGTGGGCTACGAAACCAGCCCGGTGCGCAACGCCAGCTACCGCAATCCGCTGATTCCGGACACCGACCGCGTCTGGCTGAGCCTGGGCGCCAGCTACAAGGCCAGCAAGCAGCTGACCGTGGACGCCGGCTACACCTATCTGATGGGCGTGGGCGACCGCGACGTCAACCATACCGCTAAGAGTCCTCGGAACAACATCGACACGCTGCAAGGTTCTTACAGCTCCATCCGCGGCCACTTGCTGGGCGTGCAGATGCAGTACAAGTTCTGATTCAGGCAAGCCTGACCGTCCCGCCGCCGCCGGCTTCGCCCGCGGCGGTTTTTTCATTTCATGCTGACTTCAGCACCGAACTTTGCTGGACTACGCCAAAGCCAGATACAGAAGGTTTATCAATAACTTAGCTTAGTTCAGCATATGCCGGTGCTTTCCGAAACCTGACCCGGCTTGTGCCCGCATGGCTCCCATGTGGCCCCTGGAAACCGGGTCATTCCGAGGAGTCATCATGGCTAAGATCAAGCTCACCAAGTCCGCTGTCGATGCAGCTCAACCCCAGGCGCAGCCCGTCGAACTGCGTGACACTCTGGTGCCAGGCTTCCTGTGCAAGGTTACCCCAACCGGTCGCAAGGTGTTCATGCTCCAGTACCGGACGAACGCCGGCGAGCGCCGCAAGCCCGCGCTGGGGCAGTACGGGGAACTGACTGTCGAACAGGCCCGCTCGCTGGCCCAGGAATGGCTGGCTGAGGTGCGCAAGGGTGGCGATCCCAGCGCCGACAAGGCGGCGGCGCGCAAGGCACCCACGGTCACGGAGTTGTGCGACAAGTTCATGGAGGATCACTCCAAGCAGCGCAACAAGCCCAGCACCCAGGCCGGCTACCAGAAGTGCATCAAGCGCAACATCATCCCGCTGCTGGGCCGCATGAAAGTGCAGGACGTGAAGCGTCCGGACATTGCCGGGGCGATGAAGAAGATGGCACACAAGCCGGCGGACGCGAACCGCACCTTCAGCATCATGCGCAAGATGTTCAACCTGGCCGAGGTGTGGGGCTATCGGCCAGATGGTACGAATCCTTGCCGCCATGTTCCGATCTTCCCTGAGGGCAAGCCCACCCACCTCATCAGTGACGAGGACATGGGCAAACTGTTCCGGCACCTTGACGCCATCGAGGCCGAGGGCGTGGAGAACTACGTCATCCCGTTGGCGATTCGCCTGCAATTCGAGTTTGCTGGGCGGCGCTCCGAAATCATCGCGCTGGAATGGGCTTGGGTCGATCTGGACAACCGCCGCGTAGTCTGGCCTGACAGCAAGACGGGCGGCATGTCCAAACCTCTGAGCGAGGAAGCCTACCGGCTGCTATCCACCGCGCCCCGCCGGGACGGTTGCCCCTACGTGCTGCCGTCGCCGAACAATCCGGCCAAGCATCTCACCGAGGACGAGTATTACGGCGCCTGGTGCCGCATTCTCAAGGCGGCGGGCGCTACGCATGTCGGCACGCACGGCATTCGCCACCGTTCGGCCACGGACATTGCCAACTCGGGGATTCCGGTCAAGGTCGGCATGGCGCTGACGGCGCACAAGACAGTGGCGATGTTCATGCGCTACGTCCACACCGAGGATGCCCCGGTGCGCCAGGCGGCCGAACTGGTTGCGAACCGGCGCAAGGCCATCACGGGTGCCCTGCAGCAGCCATCGGAGAAGATGACATGACCAGAAAGACACCTTCGGGGATGGAAAAGTCCACAGCCTTGCCGGCTGGCTATGCCGGTATCCACGGCGACATCGTGGGTCTGTTGGGCGCTGCGCGCCAGTCGGCGGCGCGCAGTGTCAATGCGCTGATGACGGCCAGCTATTGGGCGATTGGCCGGAGGGTCGTTGAAGCGGAGCAGAAAGGCCGGAGGCGCGCCGGCTACGGCGAGCAGTTGCTGGAGCGGCTAGCCACTGATTTGACTGCCCAGTTTGGGCGGGGCTTCGGTGTGAACAACCTGGAAAACATGCGCCGCTTTTTCCTCGCATTCCCTTGCTCTGCAATTTCCCAGACGGTGTCTGGGAAATTCGATCTCTCGGAACTGGCCCAGGTCTTCGTGCTGCCGTGGTCGGCCTACGTCCGGCTGCTGACGGTCAAGGATGAGCACGCCCGTCGGTTCTACGAAGCCGAGGCATTGCGTGGCGGCTGGAGCGTGCGCCAGCTCGACCGGCAAATTGGCAGCCAGTTCTACGAACGTACGGCGCTGTCGAAGAACAAGGCGGCGATGCTGGCCACGGCAGCGGAGCCAAGGCCCGAGGATGCGGCTACGCCTGACGAGGCGATCAAAGACCCGTATGTGCTGGAATTCCTCGACCTCAAGGACGAGTATTCGGAGTCCGATCTGGAAGCGGCCCTGATCCAGCGGCTGGAGGATTTCCTGCTGGAACTTGGCGAAGGTTTCACCTTCATAGGACGGCAGCGGCGCTTGCGTATCGATCAGACCTGGTACCGGGTGGATTTGCTGCTCTTTCATCGCCGGCTGCGTTGCCTGGTCATCATCGACCTGAAGCTGGGCAGCCTGAACCACGCCGATGTGGGCCAGATGCACATGTATTGCAACTATGCCAAGGAGCACTGGGCGTACCCGGACGAGAACCCGCCCGTGGGCCTGATCCTGTGCACCGACAAGGGGCACGCGATGGCGCGCTATGCGCTTGAAGGCTTGCCCAACAAGGTGATGGCGGCCAATTACCGCATGATGCTGCCGGACGCCCAGGTGCTGCAAAAGGAGCTGGAGAGCACGCGGCTGTTGCTGGAGTCCCGTGGGATGCTTGCCCTCATGAGGCCCAAGCCATAGCTCACCGTGGCTGCGATTGACGCTTCCCTGCACCTTGTGTTGCCAAAGCTGCTGGCCAAACGCATCATTTGGGTTGATCGCAGTGGTGTCCGGTCTGCGCAGCAATCATGAAACATCCGCCTCGGAGGTGTAGCCACACGATGCCTGAAGTTATTTTGCAATCGAACAGTCTGGCCGAACTGAAGGTTGGCCTTGCTGGGTTGGATATCACCGTCCCTCTTCGCTCCGAGGGCCGTAGAAGTCACCATGCGGAGCGCTATTGCATCGCGCATCTGCTGGCAACGCTGCCGATCCATCAGCTTTCATTTCCGCTGACTTTGACACATACCGACAGGCCGGACTTCGTGTTGGCCATGCCCAGCGGCGATGTTGGAATTGAGCATACGGAGGCGGTGCCGGAGAACGTAGCTCACGCCGATTGCTTACGCGAAAGAGAAGACCTGGGGCCGAGTGTTTATTTCACCCCCCATGCCATGCCTGGAGAAGCACGCAAAACAGCAGCACAGCTCCGAAGCGAAATCGTGGACAACGCACCTGGTTGTGGATGGGCGGGGGATGCTCCAGAGCGCGAGTGGGCCTGGGCAATGGCGCACTATGTCCAAGAAAAAATCCCCAAAGCCGCTGCTTCCGGCTTCGCTCGATACCCTGTCAATTGGTTGGTCGTCTATGACAACTGGCCGTTGCCAGCGGTCGATTACACCAAGGCCGCAGCCTTCTTAAAGCCTCTGTTGGACGAGATGAGTGCTTTTTCGGTGTTCGATGCAATCTTTGTCCACAACGACTCCCTTCTGTGCCATTTCCAAAGTAGCCCAGCTATCTATCAACTGGTGAAGCCTGGCTTGATGCGGTAGTTCCAACAGGCAGACGGTATTTGCATCTCAGCGTTTTGTCATCGGGTTTACTGGCTACGTGCCTTGTGCAGAGTCGTGGTCATTCGGCTTTGGTCTCTGATGCCTTGGCCCATGCCCCCCCTACCGTCTCACGGTGTACTCGCAGTCAGTGCTACGACGGATGGCACGATAGCTGGAACATTCTGGGTGCTTGCTCTTCATATGCATCACCCTCATCAGGCCTCTTGCTATGATGAAACGCCAATACTCTATGGGGACTGCACAAATGGAGCTGCAAGCAGTTGAGATTAAATCGTTTAAGCGTTTGCAAAAGATTGAGCTACTAACGCCAACGCTTACGGTGCTCGTGGGGGGCAACAACTCCGGTAAGTCCTCGCTATTGCAAGGAATCCACTTCGCCATTACGGTGCTTCAGTCTGCGCGACTCTCAGTGGAGGGGGGCAAGCCAATGAATACTCTTGGGTTTGACCAGTTCATCTACAAACCGACAGGGGACTTAATTCGGCTGAATCATGCTGGACCAATCACTTCAAAGAGTGGCCCTGAGTTCTCGTTCACTTACACCGATGCCGGCTCTCAGGATCTTAAGAAGTTCGATCTGAAACTAAGACGAGGAAAGAATGCAAACATCGCCATAACCTTCGATCAAAAAAGTACGTTCTACATACGAGCGGCCAACCGTACTGAGCCTTTTTCTGTGTTCGTGCCAGGCCTTGCTGGTGTCCCGCTGCGTGAGGAGTTGAGGACTCCTTCGATCGTTGCAAATGGAATTGCGCAAGGTGATTCAAACGTTTATCTCAGAAATGTGCTGTACAGGATTTGCAAGGAGCCGGCGAAGCTCACACGCTTCCACGAGATGATCGCATCGGTGTTTCCGGGGCTGACCATTTCATCTGGATTTGACCCAGAAGCGCATCTCTATATCGATATCACAGTAGAGCAAGACGGGCGCGCAGTTCCTTTGGAAATGGTTGGGACGGGGGCACTCCAAGCAATACAGCTAGTGGCTTATGTCACCGCATACAACCCAGCACTTCTTCTCTTGGATGAGCCGGACGCGCATCTCCATCCGTCAAATCAACGGCTGCTCGCACTTACGTTGCAAAAAATCTCAGAGGCCGGCAGCACCAAGGTCGTGCTCGCCACCCATAGCAGACATATGTTCGATGCTCTCGCGCAAGACGAAATGGCACAAATCATCTGGCTGAAGTCCGGCGCAAAACACGATGAGACAGACAAGATGAATCTGTCGGTGCTGCTGGACCTTGGTGCCTTGGATAGCTTCGAGTTGGTGCACGCTGGTCAGCAGCGTGTTGTGCTCCTCACGGAAGACACGAAGGTTGCGAAGCTCCGTGTCTTCCTAGAAGCCAATGGACTTCAGGAACGGGAGTTCTTTCTGCAACCCCTGAACGGCGTCAATAACTTGGCCGCAGCGGTTCCAATCGCCGACTACTTTACGAGGCAGGCGGAGAACACATACGTGCTTGTTCATCGAGATGGGGATGGGATGACGGACGTGGAGAAAGAGTGGTGGATCGCCAACGAGTCGAAGAAACTCCCCGACCGGACAACCGTGTTTGTCACTCCGTTCACGGATATCGAACACACGTTCTGCCGGCCGGAACACATTGCTGCGGTATACGGCATGTCTATTGCGGATGCTAGAGAGATGGTCAAGACAGTAATTGCCGCAAATAGTGCCCCGTTTGCAGCAGAGTTTGCACAGAAGCGCAGCAGCCTCAAGGACACCGCGTTGCGCAAGATGGAAAACCTCCCATCGGCTGTTGACCTCTTGGCACAAGGCGTGCAGTTCGAGCAGGTCAAAGGTAAGCGGCTCTTACCACTTGTTCTTGCTGCCATCCAAGGTGCCGGGCACAACCCTATGCATCTCACACAAACTGTGTCTGACGCGCTGATTCATCAGCCGCTACGAGATTGCATTACTGCAGTTAAGCAGGCCGCGGCAGCGGTGCAGGCACCTCTGTAGTGGCCTACAGCAACGGAGCACAAGCACTCTCAGGGCAGGTCGGAAACTATGTCGCCCGCTCCCGAGCCTGACGCGGCCATACAACACCTCAGACCCGGCCTTATGTCCTGCCCGATAGCGGTGGCCTATCCTCGGGTAGCGGTTCTATGCGTTTGGTGGGGGATAACCCCCCTTCAACCTAGGCTGGCTTGAATGGGCCCTATAGTTTCACCTCTGATTTCCAAAATTCATAGTTGATGCCCTTGATTTCGTAAATCACGATGGACTGAGGGGTTAGCCCCACGGTGGCATCGTTCCTCTCCAAAAAACCCAGATCCTCGTTGAGCGTTGTGGGGTCGTCCCTGTACCGAATATGTGGGTCAAACCATTGATTACCCTTGTCATCTGTTTCGTACAGATGGGCATCTAACTTGCGACCATGTCTGTTGAAAACTCTCTTTACGGATGATGCCTTGTTAAAGAGCGTGACATTGAGTCTGGGCTTATTTCCGGTGGGTGGCTCCTGTGAGGAGGTTGGCACCTGTGTGGAATTGAAGATTAATCCATCCAAATTGAGCCTAATGTGGGTGGCGAGATAGTCGGATATCACTTGTGTTAACAGATAGCCATCCTCACTGTGATCAGGAAGGACGGGCTTGGTGAGGACTCTTCCGAGTTGAGAAAGGAACTTCTGCCGGCGCGCACTTTCCAGTGATGACGCATCAAACATGCTGCGATTGATGACAGGTGGAATTTGCGGTAGGCGCGTCAAGTCCAGCAGTCGTATTGAACGAAGAATTTTGAATTCTGCGACCGCAACCTTGCTTCCAACGGGAGGCCGGACTTCGGCAATCGCGACATCTGGGGAATTGGCACCATAGAACATCGAGATGCCTCTGGCGTTCATCCGTCCTGCATTGCCAACACCTGAAGGGGGCGGCCCAAGCTGAGCGTCGGGGTCCTCCAGTGCCTTCTTCAAAGCATCGTCGTTCTGAAAAACACGTGCACGGAAAAGCGTTCCCAGTTCATGGTCGGAGCCGACCTCTACAATCAAAGGCTCGCCTGAGGCCGTGACATCTTTGTCCACCTTGTCAAAGACCATCTGGAGTACTTCGAGTGCGTCAGGATTAACAAACCTCGCACACTTCCAAAGACTGTCCTGCATGTCATGCCATTGGCTACGAAGCCAGTGGTCTGTTACACCAGTATTAACGAACAAGGCGTCCGCGTCTGGCGTTTGGCCATCGAATGCATTGCTTTCCCAGATGTTTCGAACGCGTTCAGACAAATTGTCGGCAAGTTCCTCGCATGCGGGCTCGACTTCTCGCTGAATGATTTCTTGGAGTTCATCACCAAGAGACGGATACCCATGATCCTCACGAAGACTATTGTCAGCAACTTGGTAGTTTTCTTGGAACTCGCGGTCGAAATGCTGCGCTATTAGATACAGATCTAATGTCGGTGCATCGCAATTGCAATAGGCGCAAGCCACATCGATCGTTTCGCTCGCATTTATCTTCTGGCTTAGAAATTGATTGCCGATGCATGCACCACAAACTGCCTTTTCATCAAGATCAATTCCGCTCATGCTGTTACTCCATTGTTCTTGGGTTGCTCTGTCTTGGCCCCATGCTGGATGAGGCATACGAAACTCAAATTCATGGGGTCATGTTCCCATAGGGAGTCATCACTGGAGTAGCTCAATGACATGTGTCGCTACGGTTTTATCGGTTGTGGATGCACAGCGTCCCGGCCAAGAAGCATGGCCGGTCGCGCTGTCGTGCGCGTAGCGCAACGCCAGGCGTGTGCAGTGGACGGGGTGGGGCGGTCTTGCTGCTCCCTTCACCGTACCACGGCGTTCTCGCCGTCAAGGGCTGCGCGCGTCTTGCGCGCTGGCGTCCTGGCGGCCGTCGTAGACCCCTGACTGCTTGCGCCGCGCCGAGCTGAACACGGTTCCGGGCAACTCCGCCCGAGCAACCGGAGCACGATCATGTCGCAACTTTCCCTGTCTCTCGATTCCTCGCTGCTGGTACGTGACGCGCAGGGGCGCTACTTGCAAGCGTCGGCGGACCAGATTCTGGCGGCGGCTCGCCAGGTCATCGGCCAGAAGACTCCGCGCGGGACGCTGTTCACTTCGCCGGCGCTGGTCAAAGACTACCTGCGCACCAAACTGGCCCGCCTCGAGCACGAGGTGTTCGCGGCGCTGTTCCTCGACAGCCAGCATCGGTTGATCGAATACGTGGAGCTGTTCCGCGGCACGATCGACCAGGCCTCGGTGTATCCGCGCGAGGTGGTCAAAGAGGCGCTGTGGCACAACGCGGCGGCGGTGGTGTTCTCGCTCAACCATCCGAGCGGGAGTCCTGAGCCGAGCGGCGCCGACAAGATCCTGACCCAGCGGCTCAAAGAAGCTCTGGCACTGGTGGACGTGCGCACACTGGATCATGTCATCGTGGCCGGTAAGGCCACGATGTCTTTTGCCGAACAAGGGCTGCTTTGACCCCAGGGGCTTCGGCCCCTTTTTGCGGGGCCTGGCGTTACAGCTTGGCGTCGTTGCGTTCGCGCTGGCGAAGCCGCTTCATGTATCCATCGTCCACCAGTTCGTCGGCGCCGAGGTCCAAGGCGCAGTTCGCCAATGAGGCCAGCGTTTTGTCGGTGAGCTTGAAGCCTGGCGGCAGTTGGCCATAACTCTCGGCACTGTTTTCCTCGATGGCGGCGAACAGCGCCTTGAAGAAGTCGGCCTTGGACGCGCGCGTCGCCGCTGTGGCGGCCGCCGTCAAAGGGTTTGTGGCTTCCATGACGGCTTTGTCCGCATCGGATGCCAGTTCCTCCATGCAACTGCTCAGCGAGGGCCAGTATTTCAGGTCGAACTGGCCACGAAGGGCGTCCAAGCGTTCTTGGACGTAGGAACTGAACAGATAGTTGTGCCGGGATGCGGCCTCGATCACATCGCAGACGTGGTAGTGGGTATTGCTGCTAAAGCCTGAGGTATCGCTCAGCTCGGAGCGCTGCTCCAGCAGCGTTGCCAGCTCGGCGGCCTTCCTGGCGATCTGCCGATTGACATTGGCGAGATCGTCGCGTGCGGCGCGTGCTTGCTGGATCTTCTTCGGACTCCAGAACGCGGCGGTGCTCAAGACCAGGCCGAGAAAGACCTTCAGTGCCGGCGGACGCGGGTGGAGCTTGCTGTGCAATTCTTCGTAGGCGTCCTTCAGTTCGATGCCACGGGCCAGCAGACGATCCGCAACGGCGTTTTCGCTGGGCAGGATGCGGTGCTCGATGTTGTATTGCTTTCCCTCCAGAAGAAGGTTTTCGCAGATTTGTTGTGGGTTTGTTGATGGAGATGGGTTCATGTCCGTCCTTGTTGTATTCGACGATTCACAGCGTATAGAGCCCAGCTGAATTTGTCGGTACCCCAGTCATGTTTGTTTGGCCCGTGCTGAGGTACCTGCATAACGCCAACGGACTGCAAGATCCGGGCGTCCCCGGCCAAGAAACATGGCCGGTCGCGCTGTCGTGCGCGTAGCGCATCGAGCCGCCGCACCCTTCGGGCACGGCGTCTCACCCCTGGCGGGCTTCCATCGTTCCCTCGCGCTGCTCGGCTGACGCCTTCGGCCCGGCTTCCAGCTTCGGGCCTGCGCGCTTCGCTTGCGTGCGGTTCGGCACAGGGAAAGGCCGTTGCCATGTCCAGCCATCTTTCCTGACTTCATCACCTTGCCCGCGACCGTAGCACCCGTTCGTGCGCCGTCAAGGCGCGCAGGGCCGAGTCCTCGGCTGCACCTGCGGGCCGCACCCACCCTGCGCTTGTCTCCTTGACGGCTCCCGTCCGCGCGCTCCTTTGGCCGCGGGCGATGAACTCAGGAAAGACGGTGGCAACAGGGCCAACCGGGTTCCTCTCGCCCACCGCACCAACAGCCGAAAGGCTGGGCTCCGAATCTTGGAATCCGGTGTGCGGTGTGACAGCCAACCCTTTTGAATCAGGAGAAAGACCATGCAACTCGCATCCCGCTTCGCTTCCCATTCCCCCACGCTGCGCAGCGACTCCCCGCTGACCGACGACCAGATTCACCGTGTGGCCCCGTCCATCTTCGCGGAGGCCCCGCATGAAAGCCGCTCCGAGCGCTACAGCTACATCCCCACCGTCGCTGTGTTGAACGAGCTGCGCAAGGAGGGTTTCCAGCCCTTCATGGTGACACAGACCCGCGTGCGCGATGAAGGCAAGCGCGAGCACACCAAGCACATGATCCGCCTGCGCCATGCGAGCCAGATCAACGGCGCGGAGGCCCACGAAATCGTGCTGCTGAACTCGCACGATGGCACCAGCAGCTACCAGATGCTGGCCGGCATGTTCCGCTTTGTGTGCAGCAATGGGCTGGTGTGCGGTGACGTGGTGGAGGACGTGCGCATCCCCCACAAGGGCGACGTGGTGGGCCGCGTCATCGAAGGCGCTTTCGAGGTGTTGAACGGCTTCGAGCGGGTGAAGGAGTCCCGCGACCTGATGCGCGCCCTCACGCTGGACAGCGGCGAGGCCGAGGTCTTCGCCCGCGCTGCACTGGCGCTCAAGTACGACGACCCCCACAAGCCCGCGCCCGTCACCGAGGCGCAAATCCTGATGCCGCGCCGCTTCGAGGAACGCCGCCCGGACCTGTGGAGCGTGTTCAACCGCGCGCAGGAAAACCTCACCAAAGGCGGCCTGCCAGGGCGCAGCGCCAACGGGCGCCGCCAGCAAACCCGGCCCGTGCAGGGCATTGATTCCGATCTGCGCCTGAACCGCGCCCTGTGGCTGCTGGCCGATGGCCTGCGCCAGCTCAAAGCCTGATCTGTCCCATCCGCCGGAGGGGCGGTTTCCCCTCCATTCCCTGTGTCACTCGATTGGAGATTCACCATGAACGCCATCACTCATACCGAAGCCCGCGCCATCGAAACCGCCTTCCCGCTGGAAGCCGCCGACCCGAGCAAGAACCTGATTCTTGTTGCGCTGTCGCGGCTGGTGCTGCGCCCCAAGGGGCGCAATGTGCGCAAGACCCCGCGCATGTCCATCCCTGAGCTGGCGGCCAGCATCCAGCGTGTGGGCCTGCTGCAAAACCTGATCGTGATTGCCGCCGCCGATGGTGTGCATTACGAAGTCGTGGCCGGAGGCCGACGCCTCGCAGCCCTCAAGCTGTTGGCGAAGAAGCACCGCATCGCCAAGGATTGGGAAGTGCCTTGCCTGCTGGTGGCCGATGGCACGGCCCGCACGGCCAGCCTCACCGAGAACGTGCAGCGCGAAGCCATGCACCCGGCAGACCAGTTTGAAGCCTTCGCCGCTCTGGTGGCTGAAGGCCGCCCCATCGAGGACATTGCAGCGGATTTTTCCGTCACGCCACTGGTGGTGCAGCGCCGTTTGAAGCTCGCCAACGTGTCCCCGCGCCTGATGGCGGACTATCGGGCTGATGCCCTGAGCCTTGACCAGTTGATGGCCCTGGCCGGAACGGATGACCATGCCGCGCAGGAAGCCGCTTTCTACGATGCCCCGCAGTGGCAGCGCCAGCCGCACAATCTCCGCGAACGCCTGACCGAGCGCGAGATAGACGCTTACCGGCATCCCCTGGTTCGGTTTGTGGGGCTGGAAGCCTACGAAGCTGCAGGCGGGGGCGTCCGCCGCGATTTGTTCGCGGAGGATGACGCGGGTGTGTACCTGACCGACACCGCGCTGCTGGAGCGGCTGGCGCAGGAGAAGCTGGCAGGCATCGCCGCCGAAGCGAAGGCCGAGGGATGGGGCTGGGTGGACGCTGTACCCGCTGCCACGTTTGCCGACCTGCAAGCCTTCCAGCGTGCCCCGCGTGAGCGGCGCGAACCCACCAAGCGCGAAGCGCAGCGCATCGAGAAACTGCAAGAGAAGATGCGGGCCATCGGTGAAGCCGTGGACACGGCGGTGGACGCCAACGACGAAGACAAGGCCGATGCCCTGCAGGAGGAAGGCGAAGCCCTGGGCGAGCAGTTGCAAGCCTTGGAGGATGGCTTGCAAGGGTATAGCGACACCGTGAAGGCCGCTTCCGGTGCCATTGTCACCATCGACCGCCACGGCGAGGCCGTGATCCATCGCGGACTGATGCGCGAAGCCGAGGCCAGGGCATTGCGCACGCTGGAACGGCTGCGCCAAGGTTTCAGCGGCGAGGTGGCCGAGAGCGACGACGAAGGCGACACGGCAGACGCAACGCAAGCCCCCGCCATGTCCGACCGACTGGCCCAGCGCCTGAGCGCGCACCGCACGGCCGCGCTGCAAGCCGAAGTGGCCCGGCATCCCCAGGTGGCGCTGGCCGCGCTGGTGCATGGCATGGTGCAGACCGTGCTGCAAGACCGCTACTACGGCCACGACCTGCCGCTGGGCGTGCGCCTCACGGTGCAAGACCGGCTCGACGGCATGGCCCCGGACTGGCCCGACTCGCCTGCCGCCGTGGCGCAGCGCGATGCACAGCAGGCCTGGGGCGACAAGCTGCCCCAGGACAGCGCCGAACTGTTCGCCGCGCTGCTGGCGATGGAGCAAGGCGAACTGCTCCAGCTGCTGGCCGTGTGCGTGGCCGCGACGGTGGACGTGGTGACGCCGCGTGCCACGCCGCACCAGCCCGGCGCGGAACTGGCGCGGGCCGTGGGCCTCGACATGGCGGCATGGTGGAAGCCCAGCAGCGAAGGCTACTTCCAGCACGTATCCAAGGCGGTGATCCTGGACGCCGTGGGCGAGTTCGCGCCGGACGCCGTCCACCGGCTGGCGAAGCTCAAGAAGGCCGACATTGCCAGCGAGGCCGAGCGGCTGGCCGAGGGCACGGGCTGGATGCCGGCGATCTTCAAGGCCCAAGGCCCGCCGGAGGGGGCGGAGGCTGGGGCCGCCGTAGCCATCGCGGATGAAACCGCCGAAGTGTTGGATGCTTGACCCGCATCCGCAGAGCAGCGCCCCGGTTTGTCCGGGGCGTTTTGCTTTAGGTTTTGGTTTACGGGTTGATGCGCAAAAAATCCGGGCGCGGCAGTGGCCGCGCCCGGTGTCAAAGTCCAACTGCCGGTGGCTCAGGATGAATCCAACACCCAGGACTCGCACTATCAAAAAAGTCCACACGCACAGGGCCCAAGTCATCCTGAATGATTTGGTGCGCGTAGTTACAGTAGCCCTGATCATCACCATAAACAGAGACTGCCACTCGCTGAATTCCAGTGCCGCACATTCGCTGCAGCAAATGCCGGTCATGCTCTCCAATCCCCCAGCCGAATAACGTCAAAGTAATCCGCGGCGACGTAAGCACTTCTCGGTATACAGTGGAAAGATAGTAGCTGTTCTGGATGGAGGAAATTTTCTGCTCCTTCGTTCCTTCGCTGACAAATAGCGGCACAACTCGCTCGCTTTGCCATTCCGCAAGGATTGCCTCCAAAAGTCTCGCTCCAGCGCTATGAATCTTGGACTCTTGCTCTAAGACATTTCTGCACAAAGCCAAGCTGCCGTGTGGATAGAACACCAACGTATTAGTTTCCTCCCGGTAGGGTGTACGAAATTTTTGCCAATCGTCATCAAACCTGCTGTTGAGGAAACAATCCTTGAATAAATGCCCATCCCGGATGTCGAGTCCATAGGTCATCGTCCAATAGACTAGCAGATCGTAATTCAAGGAGATTACCGTATCAAATTCCTTAAGAAAATTATACATGCTGGGCAAATGGATATTCACTAGATCGTATGTGGGATGTACGGCACGAACGGCCTGTATCAAACACTCACGGACGTTCAAGTAGGCTTGATGGGTGCGATTGTCCGGTATCTCTAATGATCTATTGACGTTGGATGCCTGCCAAACTATTCGAAGGATCAGCTCAAAGTCGGATGTTCTAAAAAAACGAAATAACCGGTGAACATCCTCATCAATAAGGCCCGCCTGTTGAGCTGTTTCTCGTAAAGAGCCATAGCTAAAGCTCGGCGAGACCGCAATGCTTGAGCCATTGCCCAGTAAAATCGTGCCTTGGCGATAGTTGGGTGAAATCTGTGCCCATTGGGCAATGTGATGTGGCATAAAGGGTTTGCCCTTTCCTTTTAATCGTGCATAGTTATTTTGCATCACCGCGCTGATTGAGAGTCGGGGGCCTGCGGAACAGCCATCCGGCTTCAATCCCTCACGCCTTCGCGCCTGCGGCGCTGCGCGCTTCGCTTGCCTCCAAGGGAAAGCCCTGCGGGCTATCCCCGCCGCGCATGGCTTGGCGCCCCTCGATACCCGAACCGGCTGAGCCGGATCGGCGGGATGAGTTCATGGCCCGCTCAAATATCTACTACCTGCATCACCCACAGACCTCACAGCTCAACAGAGGGTTGACGTAGGTACGGCGCGCCTTATGGGGGTCAATGATCCGTTCGGGATGGTAATGCTCGTGTAAGCATTCGGGGGGAATGTCTTGGCGCACGACATAGCAAGGAGGGATATCACCAAATGGCAATGGCCGCCGAGCGGCTAATTGCCCCCATTCGGACAAAATTGTCTTTGCTATCGCAACCTGCTGCACTCCTGGCACGAGTTTCACCGGAATATCTACTTCTAGGATTGTAGGAATGCCATATTGCCGAAGTCGAAAGCGATAGTCCTCCCCGCTCGGGGATCGGCCTAGGTGTGCCGCTAGTGCCATCAGATACTCACTGCCCTGAATAATGTAGTGGCCACATTGTTCGACAAGGAACTTGTCGCATCCCAAAAGCCACGTGGCTCCTCGCTCCGAGTCGCTACGACCAGCAAATTGCGTGATAACGCTCTCTACGTCCTTCGTGGGTACATCGGAGAAAATTTCACGGAACTGGTTGCAAAGAAGGTCGCTATTTTGCCCAAGCAAGCCACGTTCATAGTAGCTAGAGACGTTTATCGGCCGACAACCATGAAAGCCTTTGAAGTGTGTGTAGTAACTGGTGAGACTGCCCGTAAATTCAGGCAGGATGTATTCCGAGTCGGGAAGCCACGAAAAATTGTCGGACCAACACTCCGGTCGCTCTTGTGCAAGGTGCTGTCGCAAGTCGGCTGTAAGGATATGGCCTGCATAGAGGCGAATACAAGCCAGCCAACTCCGGCGCTTTCTCCAGTCAAGGACTTTGCATGCTGAATTAATTCGTGGCGGTGGATTAATCTTCATCATTATCTCAATGCCTTCCCTTTGCCCCGAGTATTAAGTCTGCGCAGACTGGCAAGAGCACCCGCCAAGACGACTATCGGGCCTTAGGCTCAGTTTAACGAGCATCGAAAACTTCTCCATGGCAACGAAGCTTCAGCGGCTACTGCTTAGCTGCTGCCAGCAGTTCTTCTGCCTCGCCCATCAGCACGGCAGCGCTGCATTCGAGCGCACGGGCAATCTTGAAGATGATCGCCAGCGTAGGCATGTGCTCGCCGCGCTCGATCTTGCCCATGTGCGAACGCTCGACACCTGCCCGATGCGCCAAGGTTTCCTGGGCCACCCCTTGTTCTACACGCAGCGCCCGCACCGCTGCACCGAAGACCATGGCCAGTTCGGCGTCGAAGGTGGTGGCACCGGCCGGACGGCCGCGCGGGATGGTTTGCTTCTGCATAGACAGAAGCGTCGATTCACAACACAATTAAAACCACGTTATTTTTAACTCATTGGCCACGGTTCATTCCATTTTTGTGCTTCTGCGTTTTTACGCCCACCCGTATTTGTGGCTTCGGGCAGAAGCGCAAAACCGCATCTGTGCTTTGGCGCAAATCCGGCGATACGGTTCTACGTTTGCACGCTTTTGCGGATTTGCGCCATCAAGCGAGCAGCCGATGAACCTGCCCAGCCCACGCGCACCTTGTCGGACTACACCAAGGTGGCCCAGCGCGACGGAGCCATCCCGGACTGACAGCGATCTGCTGTGACTCTTTCAGTCTATGGCCATACCGGGCAGGTCTCAATCGGCATTATTCCGGCACAGCCGCGCCAGCCTGCTGTAAATAGTCATGATGCTCGGCGTCAGCTGCGGCAGGCTGGCTTGCACGGCGCCCCGTGGGCGGGGCGCTGCCGTCGCAGTATTGAGACGGATACCGCAACGCATCGGAGCCAATCGGTCTTGACGTCTTGTACCCACTTTGCAAGCGCTGACGTTCTGACGATGGCGACGTAGCGCGCAGTCGATCCGTGGCTGCCAGTCCTGTCCGCAGGGAGGAGGCGTCATGGTCGATCCTCGTCACTTTGCGCCTTGGTATCCCATGGCGGCCTACCTTTACATCCTGTGGCTCGATGCTGTTGCCCTGGCCTGGGAGTACCTGCGCAGGAACCCCGATTACCGGCGCGACTGGCGGCGGCGTCGCCGCCGGCCGGACGCGGCGCAGCGCTGGGGCCTGCGCCTGCTGGAAGATCCCGCGCTCGATGCGCGCGATGCGCACCCGGCCTGGTTTCCCGATCACGACAGCGTGATTCAACTCTGTCCGGACGAAGACCCGCCGCCGGATGCCCATGCTTTCGAGCTGTGGAAGGTCCCGGGGCGCAAGCACCTGGTTCACGACGGCAAGCGCCTGGTGCTGACGGCGCGATGGCCGGGCTGCAGCGTGCAGCTTGCGCTCGCGCCGAGTCTGGCGGACGGCAAGGCCTTCCTCTACGCCATCCGGGGCTGCGCCCGGCCGGGCACGCGCTGCCGCGCGCTGGCGGCGGGGCTGGGGGCCCTGGCCGTCGCCGCCGTGGCCGTGCCGACAGGCGCCGCCCGTTCCCGGCCCGCGCCGGCCGCCGTGCTGGAGCTGCACACCTTGCAGGCGCTGGACGCCACCCTGGCGGGCGCGTCCTTGCGCGAGGTGGCCGAGGGGCTGTTCGGCGCGGACACCGTCGCCGCCGACTGGCATGCCGACAGCGCCTTGCGTGCCCGCGTGCGCCGGCTGGTTCGCCGTGGCGAGGCGCTGATGCGCGGCGGCTATCGCCGCCTGGCGCAGCTGCCTTCGCGCTGAAGGGGGACGTTTCGCGCCCTTCGCAGATCGTCCCTTAGCAAGAAGCCTGGCTTTCTTGAAAGTGCTTCCATCCGGCCACGCTGTGTGGCCGGGCTGGATGGAGGCTTATCCCATGCGACCCGATCCCTTGCGGCCTGCCGCCGCTGCCGTTGCTGCGCCCGCGCAGCCCCAACGCTATCTGACCAACGACGAAGCCGCCGGCTACCTGCGGCTGTCGCCGCGCACGCTGGAGAAACAGCGCGTGCTCGGCGGTGGGCCGCGCTTTCGCAAGTTCGGCCGCCGCGTGATGTACGCCGTGGCCGACCTTGACGCCTGGGCGGCTGCCCGCAGCTTCGAGAGCACGTCTGATCCCGAATACGCCGAACACCACGCGGCGGACAGCCGTGTGCGCTGATCGGCGGCGCGCGGGTGGCCGCTGCCCTGAGGCCTTCGCAGGAACGCGAGCAGCTCGACCTGTTCCGCGCCCTGCGGGGCGATATGGCGCCGCGCGACAGCCAGGACCTGATGGCGTTTCCGTTCTTCTCGCTGGCGAAGTCGCGGCGCACGGCGCCGATCGACTTCCAGGCCGGCGGCGTGACGATCCGCGTCGAGGGCACGGCCGAGCACGGCATCGCCACGATCTGGGACGCCGACATCCTGATCTGGGCGGCCAGCCAGATCGTGGAGGCACGCGATGCGGGCCTGCGCCCGTCGCGGCGGATGCAGGCCACGCCTTACGAGATCCTGCGCTTCATCGGGCGCGGGACCTCGCTGCGCGACTACCAGCGCCTCAAGGCGGCCCTGGATCGCCTGCAGTCCACCACGGTGGCCACGTCGATCCGCGAGGCCACCGGGCGGCGTCTGCACCGCTTCTCGTGGATCAACGAGTGGAAGGAGCTGGCCGACGCCCGCGGCACACCCTTGGGGCTAGAGCTGATCTTGCCGGACTGGTTCTTTGGCGGCGTGCTGGATTCGGCCCTGGTGCTGACTATCGACCCCGCGTACTTCCGGCTGACCGGTGGCATCGAGCGCTGGCTGTACCGGTTGGTGCGCAAGCACGGCGGGCGGCAGCCGGAGGGCTGGTGGTTCGATTTCGAGTCCCTGTACCGCAAGTCGGGCAGCGCGGCGCGCTACTACGACTTTGCCGCCGACCTGCGGGCGCTGGTGGCGCGCCAGGCCCTGCCGGGCTATCGGCTGGACATCGAGTACCGCTCCTCGATGAAGGTGCCCTTGCTGCTGTTCCGGCCCGTGCCGTCTACGGCACGGGGATAACCGCGCCAAATCCTGTGGACGGGCTCGTGCTATCAGGCAACACAAGTGTCGTGCTATCAGGCAACAGACCCTCGTGCTATCAGGCAACAAAATCGGCCGCCAGCCCAATGCTGGCGCGGGTTTCGGCCGCCTATAACATTGATAACTTAATACCAATAACTGGTAAGAGCGCTGCGCCACGGTGGATAACCGGGCTGCGGCACCGCGCGCAGCAGGAACAGCCGGGCTTTCCAACACGGAGGGCCGGGCCATGATCATCGCGCTGCTCAACCAGAAAGGCGGCGTGGGCAAGACCACGCTCGCCACCCACATCGCGGGTGAACTGGCCCTGCGTGGCTTGCACATCATCTTGCTGGACGCCGATCCGCAAGGTTCATCGCTGGACTGGACGCAGCGCCGCAGCCAGCAAGGCTTGCCACGCCTGTTCAGCGCCGTGGGCCTGGCCCGCGAAACCCTGCACCAGGAAGCGCCAGAACTCGCCCGGCGGGCCGATCACGTCGTCATCGACGGCCCGCCGCGCATCGCAGCGCTGGCGCGCTCCGCGCTGCTGGCGGCCGAGCGCGTGCTGATCCCGGTGCAGCCCAGCCCCTACGACCTGTGGGCCAGTGCCGAGATGGTGGCGCTGGTCCGCGAGGCGCAGGTGTTCCGGCCGCAGCTGCGCGCCGCCTTCGTCATCAACCGGCGCGTCAGCACCACCGTGATCGGGCGCGAGGCACGCCAGGCGCTGGCCGAGCAGCCGTTTCCCGCGCTGCGCGCCGAGGTGCGGCAAAGAATCGTCTTTGCCGACAGCGTGGCCGCAGGCCGGCTTGCCCGCGAGACGGCGCCGGACAGCGCCGCCGCGCGCGAGATCACCGCGCTGGTGGACGAGATCTTGCGGTGGCCGTCATGACCGCGAAGCCGCCACCACGCGCAAAGCGCGTCGGCATCGGCACGCGCCCGCCGGCCAATCCGCACGCCGAGGCCTGGATTCGCCAGGGCGACGCCGATGCGCTGGGCAAGGGCGATCTCTACACGGCCCGCCTGACGCTCGACATCACGCCCGCGCTGCGCGCGCGCATCAAGGTCTCGGCCTTCACGCAGGGCGTGACGGTGGCCGACCTGCTGCGCGCGCTGCTGGAGCGGGAGTTTCCAGAACACCGCAGGGAGAACACCCCATGACCGCATCCATTGCGCCTGCAGCAAGCCGCGTATTTCCAGCGGGCGGCGACACGCCGCTGACGCGCGTGGCGCTGGTCTATATCGAACATCGTTTCAAGCTCTATCTGCGCTTTGGCGAACCGGCCCGCATCCTGCGGTACGACCGTTGGCGGCGCAGCGCGGTGTTCCCGCCGAACGCCGTGTTCTGCCGCATCCGCTGGCAGGCCAACGACTACGGCACGGTACGCTGGCAGCTCATGGTGATGCAGGCCTGCACGCCGCTGGACGGCGCGCAGCGCATCCCCGGCGTGCAGCCGGGCGCGCGCCTGCTGCTGCACGCCGAGGGCGAGGCCCCTGTGCGCGCGGTGCTGGCGCGCATCGACGCCATCGAGGCGCTGGGCATGGCTGCCATCGACGTCTCGCCCGCGTACTGGCGCACGCTCGCCAACCGGCTCGCGGCGCGCCAGCCGCTGCCCGAATACACCGCCGAGCGGCACGCCGTGTGGCGGGCCGGGAGGGCATTGTCATGAGCACGATGACGGCCACACCGCCCCGCTCACGCCGGCGCGCACGACTGGTGCTGGCGTGCCTGTCCGCCTGCGGCCTGGCTGCGCTGGCCTGGGTGTCTTTCATGCAGCCGCTGCCACGCCTGGTCTACAACCCGTCGGGCAGCGCGCCCGTGGGCTGGTATCGCATCGTGCCAGCCGATGCGCCGCGCGTCGGTGCCCTGGTGCTGACCTGGCTGCCGCCGGATGCCGCCGCGCTGGCCGCGCAGCGCGGCTACCTGCCCATGCGCGTGCCGCTGCTCAAGCGGGTGGGCGCGGTCGCGCCGCAGTACGTCTGCGTGATCGACGGGCTGGTCTGGATCGACGGCGTGCCGGTGGCCGCCGTCCTGCCCGCCGACCGGCTGGGCCGTCCGCTGTCGTCCTGGCCGTATTGCCGGCAGCTTCAGCCTGGAGAACTGTTCCTGCTCAGCACGACCAATCCGGCCTCGTTCGACAGCCGGTATTTCGGGCCGGTCGGCGCGGCCGATGTGATCGGCGTGGCGCGCCCGATCTGGCGGGAGGGGCCGCCATGAGGGCGGCCCACGTGCAGGCGTCTTGCCGCAACCGTGCAGGGCTGGCGGCCAGTGCAGCGCCGCCGGGCCGCCGAGGCCGGGAGCGAAAGCGACAGGCACAGGCGGAAGGCAAGACAAAAGGACGCGGCACCGGGCCGCGTCGAAAGCCCGTCTGCACATGGGGGTGGCGCAGCACGCAGCGGCTGCGCCGCCGTGCCGCGTGGGGCGCGAGGCCCGCGCCGTTGCAGGCATGTCCGCGTGCTTTGCCCGATGGGGCATGCCGCAGCTTTCAGGGCGCGCAGCCATGAGCCAGCGCAGCGACGACGAATTCCGCATCCGCCCCAGCGCCCCCAAGAACCGCAGCAAGGGCCGGGGGCAGAGCTTCGTTTCCAAGGTGCTCAGGCAGACGGGCAAGGCCAGCGGCGGCAAGTCCCCGGTGCGCCGCCCTGCATCGGCGCGTGGCGCCGGCCAGCGGCCCGGCTCGCGCCTGGGCCGCGGCCACACGGCGGCGCGCTTTGCCGGCGAGAAGCTCACCCCCCTGTCGCGGCGGGTGGCCATCAAGACCCTGCTGGTCAACCACCAGCGGGCCAGCCCGCAATCGCTGGCCCGGCACCTGCGCTATATCGAGCGCGATGGCGTGGGTCGCGACGGCGAGCCGGGCCAAGCCTACGGGCCGCAGACCGACGCGGCCGACCTCGGCGCCTTCAAGGTGCGCTGCGCCGACGACCGCCACCATTTCCGCTTCATCGTCTCGCCGGAAGACGGCGCGGAGCTGGAGGACCTGCGCAGCTACACCCGGCACCTCATGGGCCGCATGGAGGCTGACCTGGGCACCGGCCTCGATTGGGTTGCCGTCAACCACTGGAACACCGACAACCCGCACACCCACATCGTCGTGCGCGGGCGCGACGACACCGGCAAAGACCTCGTCATCGCCGGCGACTACATCGCCCACGGCTTGCGCCACCGGGCCGCTGAACTCGCGACCGAATGGCTGGGGCCGCGCACCGAACTGGAGATCCAGCAAACCTTGGGGCGCGAGGTGGAGCAGCAGCGGTGGACAAGCCTGGATCGCACGCTGCAACGCGAAGCCGGCGAGGATGGCCGGGTGCATGTCAAACGCTTCAACGAGCCGAACTTGCAGCGCCAGCGCCTGCTGCTGATCGGCCGCTTGCAACGCCTGCAGCGCCTGGGCCTGGCCGACGAGACGCAGCCCGGCACCTGGGCCGTCCATGCCGATGCCGAGAAGACCCTGCGCGCCCTGGGCGAGCGCGGCGACATCATCCGAACGATGCAGCGGGCCATGGGCGGCCAGCCGCGTGAACTGGCGGTGTTCGAGCCCGGCGACGCTGGCCGCAGCATCACCGGCCGCGTGGCCGCGAAAGGCCTGGCCGACGAGCTGCACGACCGGGGCTATCTGGTCATCGACGGCGTGGATGGCAAGGCCCACTACGTCGCGCTCAATGCCCGCGACGAACTGGCCAACTACCCGGCCGGCGCGGTGGTGGAGGTGCGTGGTTCCGCCCTGGTGCGCGCGGCCGACAGGAACATCACCGCGCTGGCGAGCGATGGCCTATACCGCACCGACCATCACCTGGCGATGGAGCAAGGCCGGGCCAAGGAAGGACGCGACCCGCGGGAGGTGGTGGCGGCCCATGTCCGCCGGCTGGAGGCCCTGCGCCGGGCCGGCATCGTGGAGCGCGTGGCCGAAGGGCTATGGAAGGTGCCGGACGACCTGGCCGAGCGCGGCCGCCAGCACGACGCGCAGCGCCTGGGCGGCGTGGCCGTGGAG
Source organism: Chromobacterium sp. FG22 (assembly GCF_057809415.1). Lineage (NCBI taxonomy): Bacteria > Pseudomonadati > Pseudomonadota > Betaproteobacteria > Neisseriales > Chromobacteriaceae > Chromobacterium > Chromobacterium sp. FG22. The sequence goes on from NZ_JBMDJX010000016.1 coordinate 27,605, forward strand.
CTGAAATCGCACCTGCCCATCGAGCGGCAGGCGCGCGTGATCGGCGCCACCTGGCTGGACCAGCAGTTGATCGGCGGCGGCTGTGGGCTGGGCGAGCTGGGCTTTGGTGCGGAGGCCAAGCAGGCCCTGCAGCAGCGCGCCGACTTCCTGGCCGAACAAGGGCTGGCCCAGCGGCGCGGGCAGCGCGTGATCCTCGCCCGCAACCTGCTGGGCACGCTGCGCAACCGGGAGCTGGCGCAAGCCGCCCAGGACATGGCCGCCGAAACCGGGCTGGCGCATCGCCCGGTAGCGGATGGGCAGCGCGTGGCCGGCATCTACCGGCGCAGCCTCATGCTCGCCAGCGGGCGCTACGCGATGCTCGATGACGGCATGGGGTTCAGCCTGGTGCCGTGGAGGCCGGTGATCGAGCAGCGGCTGGGGCAGCAGCTTGCAGCGACGGTGCACGGCGGAGGGGTGTCGTGGGAGATCGGGCGACAGCGTGGCCCGACCGTCGCTTGAGATGCCTTGCCCGTGCTTGCCGGCGCGAGCTGCTTGCCCCTTGATGCATTGATGGGAAAGGTATAGAGTGGCAGCCATGGCTCAATCGACAACTTCCCTCAAGACCGTAGAACGCGCGCCGGTGGACTACACCGACCGCCTGTACTGGAACGGCATCATCAAGATGAGCCTGTCCAAGTTCTTCATCCTCAGCGTCTTGCACAAACGCCCCATGCACGGCTACGAAATCGCCCGCGAAGTGGAGTGCTCGACCCAGGGCTGCTGCGCCCCTACCGAGGGCACCATCTACCCGGTGTTGCGCGAGTTCGAGCAAGGCGGTTACGTCACCGTGCAGACCGAGATGGTCGCGGGCCGCGGGCGCAAGGTCTACACGCTGACCGAGAAAGGCCGCGAAGCCTTCACGGTGGCGGTGCAGGCCTGGATGGAGGTGGCCGCGCACATCACCCGCCAGTGATGGCGGCTTTTTTTGAACCAAGGCATTGCCCATCTATGCATTGAACAGGAATACACGATGAACCTGAACACACTCACCGAGACCCTGCAATTCTTCGCCATGATCAGTGCCGAGCTGGTGGCGCTGTTCTTTGTCATCAGTTTTATGGTGGCGATGATGCAGGAGTACGTGCCGGCCAGCACCGTGCAGCGCCTGCTGACCGGGCGCGGCCTGCGTGGCAACATCGTCGGTGCCGGGCTGGGGGCGGTCACGCCGTTTTGCTCCTGCTCGACCATTCCGGTCACGGTCGGCTTGCTCAACGCCGGTGCGCCGTTTGGCGCCACCATGTCCTTTCTGGTGTCCTCGCCCATCCTCAACCCGGTGATCCTGGGCCTGCTGGTCACGCTGTTCAGCTGGAAGTTCGCCGTGTTCTACGGAGTCGCGTCCTTCGTGCTGGCGGTAGCCGTGGGCGCGGTCTGGCAGTTCTTCGGCCTGGAGCGCGACGTGAAGAAGGTGCGCGTGGTGGGCGAGAGCGAAATCGCGGGATCGACCGACTTCAAATCGCGCCTGCGCCGAGCCGCCAGAGCGGCCTTCGGCCTGTTCAAGACTTCCTTGCCTTACCTGCTGATCGGCGCGGGCATTGGCGCGCTGATCTATGGCGTGGTACCCGGCGAGTGGATCGCCAATGTGGCAGGTGCCGACAACCCGCTGGCGATTCCCGTGGCCGCCGCCATCGGAGTGCCGCTGTACATCCGCGCTGAAACCCTGATTCCGATTGGTATGGCCTTGCAGTCCCAAGGCATGAGCATCGGCGCGGTCACGGCGCTGATCATCGCCGGCGCGGGCGCCAGCATCCCCGAAGTCACGCTGCTCAACACGATATTCCGGCCCCGACTGGTGGCGGTGTTCGTGCTGACGATCTTCACGGTCGCCATCAGCGTGGGTTACGTCGCCAATCTGTTGTTTGTCTGAAGGAGAAAGACCATGTCAGAGAAAAAGGGCTTGATCGCGCGGTGGTTTGGCAAGCAGGAGGACGCGGCCTGCTGTGCGGTGCGCATCGAAGAAGTCCCCGAGGTGGACGCGGCACAGCCCCCCGCCGCCGAGAAGCCCGCGTGCTGCGCGGTGCGCATCGAGGAGGTCAAGGACGACGATACGGCCCCTGCGTCGTCTGCCACCCGGTAGACAGCGCGACGCGGCTTCGCAAGAGGACCCGCCAAACGATAGCAGGGTCATCTTGCGGGCCATCACCGAATGGGGGAGTCCACGCACATCACACGCCAGCAAGGGCGACATGAAGGAAGACAGTCCATGAACCATCAAGCGTCAACACGGGAACGGCGGATCGGGGAGGTACAGCACTACTACGGTGCCACCTTGGCGGACAAGCAAGACCTGGCGACCAATGTCTGCACGACGGACGAGCCGCCGTCAGACACCCTGCGGGCCATCCTGGCGCAAATACACGACGATGTGCAGATGCGCTTCTACGGTTGCGGAGCGCCCTTCCCGCCGCTGCTGGAGGGCGCGAGCGTGCTGGACCTGGGCTGTGGCGGCGGACGCGATTGCTTCGTGCTGTCCAGCCTGGTGGGCGAGCAAGGCAAGGTGATCGGCGTGGACGCCACGGCCGAACAGATCGCCTTCGCACAAGGCTATGTGGAGCACCACCGCAAGGCCTTTGGCCACGCCAAGAGCAACGTCCGCTTCCTGCAAGGCCATATCGAAGCCTTGGACCTGCTCGATCTGCCGCCGCAGAGCATCGATGTCATCGTATCCAACTGCGTGATCAACCTGTCGATGAGCAAGGGCGATGTGCTGGCGGGCATGGCCAAGCTGCTCAAGCCGGGCGGCGAAATCTACTTCGCCGACATTTTCTCGGACCGCCGGCTGGCCCCCGAGCTGAAAGACGACCCGCTGCTCGTTGGTGAGTGCATCGGCGACGCCCTGTACTTCGAGGACTTCGTGCGCCTGGCGCGGGCGGCCGGCTTCCTCGACGTGCGGGTCATCGCCAAGACGCTCAAAACCATTGCCAATCCGTCCATCGAGGCCAGGCTCGGCGGCGCGAAGCTGTATTCCATCACCTTGCGCTTGTTCAAGATGGATTTGGAGGACCGCTGCGAGGACTACGGACAGGTGGCCATCTACAACGGCAAGCTGCCGGAGGCCCCCGACCGGTTTGTGCTGGACAGCGGCCATGCTTTCGACACCGGTCGGGCGGTGCCGGTATGCCGCAATACGGCCGACATGATCAGCAAGAGTCGTTATCGCAGCCTGTTCGACGTGGTGGGCGAAGGCCACCGGCACTATGGTCTTTTCCAGTGCGGCACGCCGCCGGCCGAACTTGTGCCAACACAGGTGGACGCGGGCGGTGGTGGCCCTGCGGCTTGCGGGTGCTAGGCAGGTCCTGCCTGGCACGCAACGCACAACGAGATCAGAGCGGCCGTTCACGCCGTTCTGATCTTGGCGTATGCAAGGCGCAAGAGCTCAGGAATGCTGCGAAGAGGAGCGCCGCATTGAACCCGAACGCTAGTCCAAGGAAGAGTCCGTATGCTCCCTGTGCAGTGGCGAAATTTTCTGTCCGAACTGATCGGCGTTTTCGCGCTGGTCTTCATTGGGGCCGGGGCGGCGATACTGAGCAAACAAGGCGATGCGGTCAGTGATCTGGGCGTCGCGCTCGCGTTTGGGCTGAGCGTGACCTGCATCATTGGCGGGATGTCGACACCCAGCGGCGCCCACCTCAACCCCGTGGTGACGCTTTCGCTCTGTGCCACCGGCAGATGCTCGTATGGATGCCTGCTCTATTACACGGTCGCGCAGATCCTTGGCGCCAGTCTGGCATCGGCCGCCTTGTTCTCCCTGTTCGGACCCGGGATCGAAGCGGGCACCACCCGTATCGGCGCCGGCGTCAGCCTGGCGAATGGCTTCATGGTGGAGACCATTCTGACGTTCTTCCTGGTCCTGACCGTGCTGCGAACAAGCAGTGCGCTGATCATCGGTTCGGTGGTGTTCTTGGGGGCGCTGCTGGGCGGACACCTCACCGGCGCCGGCATGAACCCTGCGCGAAGCTTCGGACCTGCGCTGTTCAGCCTTTACTGGGAATATCACTGGCTCTATTGGTTGGCGCCCTTGTCCGGGGCGCTGCTTGCCGTACTGGTATTCGTGGTGACGGGCACGTCTACGACGCAGCCGGAACGCAGCAATGCAGACTCGGCGAAGCCGTGAGGGCAGCGGACTGCAAGAAACGGAAAAGCAGCGCTCAAGTCTGAGGTTCGCCGCGGCGCGTCAACCATTCCGTGAATCCCTGATGTCCGTCACCTTCCTCGTCTTGGCCAGCGGGCGCTACGCGATGCTGGACGACGGCATGGGGTTCAGCCTGGTGCCGTGGAGGCCGGTGATCGAGCAGCGGCTGGGGCAGCAGATCGCTGCGACGGTGCGCGACGGTAGTGTGTCTTGGGAAATTGGGCGGCAGCTAGGGCCTGCGTCTTAGCCGTTGCACCGCCAAACTCTCAGGCTGTCACCGCAGGGTATTTGCCTCTTTATATTTTGGGCTTTCAGCAACAAACCTCCTTGCTCTCAAGGGGAAGAAGCCAAGTGTTCGTAATACATAGCAGCCAGCCCACGCCGCTCCTTAGCAAGGGACGGCATGCCGCACCAGGCGGGTCCACGACCCGTTTGCAGGTCGGCGCTGTTTCCAACGCTGCGGCCAGATGTTCGAGTTTCCATATCCACGCCATGAATAATCCTTAGATGGTTCAAGGATGGGTATCAGGCTGATGGCACCTCTTGGGCGGACGTAGCGGACGCAATGCACCCAACCTAAGGAGCATCGATTTTCCGATTCCCAGAAACGCCGGAAACATTGATTCATAAAAGAGAAGTCAACGGAAATCGAAACTTACTGTATAGCTCGGTCTCGGGAGACTGCCTGCCTCGCATGCGCAGAGCATAGCTAATCAATGCATTGTTCAGCATGTACAGCCTATTACTTTCTGCCACTCCATTTTCAGATAGGTTTTCTATAACCCAAAGAACCGGTGATTTTCCCGCATAGCGTTCCCTCGGCGAGAATACATAGCTTGGCTGCCCTATCTCTCCAAGAATGTTTAAGCCATAGCTAATGGTATAAGGCCGATTTACTATATCAGCTGGCGTTCTTTGAAGCTCATAGAAGGAGTCAGCAAGCTTGCCTAATATGTTCGACTTAACAAGGTCAATTCGACCCGTGATCATGGCTGTTTGTATCATATAATGATACGAAAGACCGTGTGCAAAATAATCTTCTCCAGGATTCACGCCCTCCAATTGATTTATAATTACTGCTAGAAATGCATTTATATCAGGTATTTCCTCTTGCAACCTGCCTAGATTGTGGAGGGCGACGATATAGTACAAGCCCATATGCGTCTTTTCTAAATCTTGAAGGCCTTTCCATAAATTTCTCATCTCCAATAATCTATTCTTCTTGTATGTTAGATATTCAGTTCTTCCAGACATTGCAATGGCATTGAGCAATGTTACAAGCGGATAGGTTTTAGAGAAGTATTTGGACAGCGATTGTGGAAAATACGGATAAAGATTTATTTCGTCGGCGCGATCTAGGTGGTCAAGGATCACCTTCATATAGTCTTTCTTTCCATCGAATATGAAACCACCTTTTTCGATCAATAATATACTTGATAACAGCATCGCGCCGCCGCGCCCTCGAAAAAAGGGTGTTGGAATTCGCTCGAGACACTCAAGTGATTCGAGTATATAGTTTCTTTCATTTGAAACTAGGCGAGATGTAATGCTCATCTGGCCAAATGCAAAGAATAGAGATGAAAAGGCAGAGAGTTTCTCGTAGTCACCGTGTCGCTCGCAGTTTTCATCGTTGCTGCCGTTGGCTTTAATTCTATCCATCGCACGTAAAATCTCGGCTGGAAAATCATAGTCTTGACAGATGAGAGCCTCTTTTTCTATTCTGAGCTTTGCGAAAGCATCCATGACTATGCATCCCGCCATAACCTGCCAGTAAGGGTTCTTCTCTAAGCGAATGGCATCGATAATCCCTTTGGCTTCCTTATGCACTTGCGCTTGAGGGAGGCCATCGCGGCTACTCACCCAATTCAAGATCATCCGCACCAGTAAGCGAGAGAATAGATTGTACGAATTGGAAGTAGGTATTTTTCGTTCTAAAGCATGCAACGAGGATAGAATGTGCGCTGCAATATTCTCATCGTAGTCTATCGGATATTGCCCGAGACCCACGCCTCTTACTATGCGACTCCACGGCGTCGCGATGATGCGCGATTCCGTGCAAAGTAAGTTAAGTTGATTAAATGCAATATTTGGCGAACGATAGGTCATTTTCTCTCCAAGATGCAGTGATATGTCGAATTAACGATCGGGCAGCGCGGGGGCCGTAATTCCGAGGAAAGCCGTTCTGCGGCCGTCCAAAAGCTCAACAGCCCAATTTAGCCACTTTACGCCTTCGCAGTAGATTGCCAGAGGACGCCTTTGCGTTTGATAGTCGTCAATTAATTCACCATCAATTTCTGACTGGAAGTGAAACGGCGGCATGGCTGAGAAATGTGTGCCCATCACGAACACAAAGCGGATCAACCAGTATGGATCATCCTGAAGATAGGCGCTTGCTGGGTTGTCGAGATCAAAGACTTCGGCCATCGTAGGCGCAAAGAAATCCTCCAAACCCATAATGGAATTATCAGTTGCTTGTGCTTCTTGATCCAGTGAATCATCTCTGATCTGGTAGGACTTTTGAAAAGGGTTGTCTTTTTGAAAATCAATTCTTACGCTGAGTAAGCCATCTTTCTCGACTTCAACCTTTAATTCAAAATAATCATGATGAATCTCATCGTAGTGCCCTATTGAATTGTGCCAAGGCTTGTTGTCGTACATAGGGTCATCTCTCGTGGACGCTCCATCACTTTTGTACCCAATGGCACGTGGATCGAGGAACGCCAATCCCATAGATTCAACAGTGATATTCTCCAGAGCCTCATTGATCACGCTGTTTTTTGCCTTCGATACAACTAGGTTGCTTGCATGAAGAAGTGAGTCTATGTTCGCTATCTTTATATTTTCTGTATTCGTATCACCCATCACCAAACTGTGAACCCTTGGCTCTAGTATCTTTAAATAGTCAGGCTTGCTTCGAAGGTAATCAATGAGAGCAAGACAATTAAGATATGTCCGACCATTTATAACTATCTCTCTTGAGTCCAACAGACACTCATCGAAAGTATTAGGCGCAGATTTTCGGCATAGCGACAGTCGATCCGATATTTTCTTGAAGTACGCCTCCTCTAGGGTACTTGGAGTGGAGGCTGCCCGGTTCACCACATGCACCTTTTCATTCAAGAACTTTATAATATTTCTGTACAATCTAGCTACCACAATCGGCGGCGGTGAGAACTTCCGAATAAATTGACTGACTTCTTCCCCGGGGATATAGCTCATCTCATAGATGGCCTCTTGGTATTGAGAAACTCCTTCTTTCTCATTGTGGAATGAGGCGGGGATCACCCGTTTTAATGTGGAATACACTACGGGGAAATACTGTCTTAGAGACTCCGGTAGACCTTGCAGATACTCGGCCTGTCTCTGCGCTTTAACAAAGGGCGGCATCATTGGCCCTTTGCCGTGCGGGTCCCATTTCACGGATGTCAGGGCTTCACTCAGTATTTTCCGGACGATAATCTTATTGCCCATGATTTTCGTCCCTCGCAATAAACATTGTCACCGACTCGCTACCACCTAGTCCAAAACCGATGAGTTTCTCATCAGACTCGATGTAGGAATTTATCGTGCTGCTCGGAATTCGCCTGCTCTTGGCATACTTCAAGACCATTCGGTTATCGCGAGTGTTGCTCAGAATTGACATTTCATCAAAGCTTGCGAGGTACCTGTTGGAATTTTTGTTCCACACATCTTCTGGCGAAGTTATTGATATAACTGTTATTTCATGGGACGAAGATTCGATATACCCCTCGGGAAGAGGCGAGCCGATTGAAATAATTTTGATGTAGCCTTGAAGTTGGAGGCGTCGAATGCTATGCCTCAAGGGTGATACTTGCTGGAATAAATTCCGAGTTTTGGTTTGAATATCTTTCTTTGACTGCACCAACGTATCGTTTTGTGCGATCACGCAGTCGGTCGCACCTTTCAAAGAAGAAACAAATCTCTCCAATATAGAATTCCAGTGCGCTGTTTCTTGATTCTCTCGAAGGTATTTCACATAAAAATGTATGGCGTCGGAGATTGAAACAGCATCCGCTGCGGCCAGAGAAAGCAACCACCCCATATGATCTCCAGCAGCGTAGAAGACTATATTCTGAGAAACTATGGCTGGACGATAATATATCAGAAGTTTGAAAAGTATGTATTTGTATGACATGTAGTCAGTTGCTATCAAGTTTGCGGGAAGGACATATTTATAGTCCCCGCTTTTATAAAGGCAATCTGGGTCTATATGTAAGTCATACAGAATCTCGCTCCAAATCTTTCGGGCTAAAGGCTGGCTGTTTAAGATTAGGCGCATATTGTGGTGCAACTCGCCCAATGACATATCGAAATTATGATCAAAATGAAAAATGATCATTTCTGTGCTGTTGCCATCCTCCAACTCGACAATTCTCACGCGCCTCTTGGAGCCTTGGATTTTTATTTCCGTATAGGGGGTGCCAACCAAGGATTTCTCGCCGACGATTCTCCTTTTTACTCTGGCGTTGACGACAATCTCACCTTTTTTCAACTTTACGAAATCTCGATATCGATAGGTGTGCTGAAGTATCTCCACATATTGATTATAGGTAGGCCATGAATTCCTACGTGGATTTTCCATTTCTTGTTTGAGCAATTCAATCAAGTTCCTGTAGAGCAAAATTTCGCAAACCCCGTTTGAGGCTGCGCTCTTGAAATATTTGCCTATCGATTGATAATGCCCTTCATGCAGGCTTTCGTTCTCAAACCGCAATGCCCGTAGATCACTATTTGTTCGATGAATTTCTTTTAAAGCACGAACTAGCTGAAAAGAATCGGCAGGCTGTCCCGTATACGCTATTGCAGTAGCATTTACGCCATTATCTTCTAAAAGTTTTATTGATTTCTGACCAAGACCGAATTCCACTATTATATTTGGCTTCAATACTTCAATTTTTTTGACCGTGTCTCGCGAGTCCATGATCTGGTCTGCGATGGCAAGCACTGCCTGCAAAGCGTCAGACGCTGTTGTGATGATCTCCGATCCATGATTGGGAACTATGGGTGTATGTGGAGTATGGAAGGTGATCCCTTCCATCTTGATGAAATTCCCAATGGCATGGCGTATGTCGCGCATTCTCGTTGAATGAGCCAGGAACGCTGTCGGCGCCTTTAAAATGGTGATGTTCACCGAGGGAAAATTCTTCATGAATATAAAAAATTCCTGCTTTAGGCTGGCTCTGACATAGATATTTTTCTGCGTTGAAGAATACACTTTGTGAACCTCGATATCGGCCACTGTATAAAATCTTGAAATTCCCGCAGTAGCTCGAGCCAACTCATCAGGTTGAGCCGTTAAAGCAATCACATAAGATGGCTCCTGATTGGTCGCTTCCTTGTGAATGGCATTTTGGACAGGGAGGTATGATCTTATTTTAGATACAAAAGGATCATTGCTTTCCGCCTCCGTTCCTGAGTGCAGCAATATCAACGGCTCGAAGATATGAGCTATTTTTGTGGCATCATGTGAAGTTAAAGAACCGCTGGCGGCGAGTGAGGCCAAAATCCCAAGACTTTCCCCTGTATAGGAAATAAATTCAACGGGGATTCCTTGCCGGTGCAGTTGTTCGCGAAAATGTGCTTCTAGTGCCAGGTTGTATGTTAGAAATGCGGCCCCAAGAAATCCGCATTTCTCCAGCCTTCCCAATGGCATATTATCTTGTGCGAAAAGCAATTTTTCCGGCTGCTCTGGATGTCCCAGCGCCAGCGCTGCTTGAAGGTACACATTGGATACTTCACTAAACTCAGATGATAATAAATGGACTCCGGCAGTTTTATAGGCAAAGCGACTTCCCAAGCCAGGGAAGAAGCCGACCAAGCGCATCCCTTCATACCCCGCGGCTACATGTTCATTGTCTTGCTGGTTGGGCACAGAAAATGGAGATGACTTTGTATTAGAAAAAGGCTTCGAGGAGTCCATATATTTCCCTTCCCTTTCATTCTGAGTTTTTCACCAACAGCTCCTTTGGAGTGAAATTCTTCAGTTCAACTGTACTTGTTGGTCAAACGATTTCTAGGTTCTAGGTCTTGCTACCATCGATCCCAGTACAAGAAGTAAAAGCGCAACAGAGGATAGTCCCGCTCCGACCCAAAGAGGTGAAACAAACCCGTATCCTGCTCCAAGAGCCACTCCGCCAAGCCACGCACCCAAGGCGTTGCCCAGATTGAATGCCGCAATATTTACACCGGACGCTACCGTGGGGGCTTCGCTAGCGTGCGTCACCATGCGCAATTGCAGCCCGGGAGCTGTTGCCAGGCCTACGCCTCCCATCAATAGAAGGGAAACTATCGTCATAGCTTTGCTTTCAGCAGTAAGAGCAAACACGGCAAGAACTGCTGCGAGAAGCGCGAGGTTTATGCCAAGCGAAAGGTTGAGCGCTCGATCAGCGACTTTCCCGCCTACAATATTTCCTACAAAGGTTCCGATACCAAAAAGGACGAGGAGCCAGGGAACCTTAGCCGTTGCAAATCCGCTAACTTCAGTGATGGTAAATGCAATATAGGTGTAGCCCCCGATCACTCCGGCAAACGCTAGTACGCTAAGAGAGGCCGAAATCCATACTTGTGGCCTACGCAGAACACGAAGTTCCTTCAATAAGTTCGTATCGGCCGGGACGGGAGTCTTCGGTACGAGCAATCGGATACCAAGCATCGATAGAACCCCAATGCAGGACAAAACCCAGAATATTGATCTCCATCCCAGTTCCAAACCTACAAATGTACCGAAAGGAACGCCCATGACGTTCGAAACAGACAATCCAGCAAATATGAGTGCGATAGCGCCAGCTTGTTTGCTTTTGTCGACCATATCTGTCGCCACAACCACACCAATTCCAAAAAAGGCCCCGTGACACAGTGCGGCGATTACTCTCCCTAGCATCAGCACCTCAAATGTTGATGCGATGGCCGATACCAGATTACCGACAATGAACAGCACCATTAATGAGACAAGAACGCTTCTTCGCTCAAATCGAATAACCGCCGCCGTCAACCCGATCGCTCCCACTGCAACGCTGACGGCATACCCGGACACGAGATACCCGGCGACGGGCTCACTTATTGAAAGGTTGATTGCTATTTGAGGCAAAAGGCCGACTACACCGAACTCCGTCAGTCCGATACCGAAGGCTGCTAAAGCCAGCGCAAATATTCCGACAGGCATACAAGGCACTCCTAAGATGCTTAAAGGGGCTCCATGATGTACGCCTGAGTTGGGTCGCACAAGTACGCACATATTTTGCACATGGTGCAAAATATGATACTTACATCAGTGCTTTACCTCTGGAAGAGGTCCGAAAATTTGCTGGTATCCGGCTGTGGCAGGACAGCGAAATGCAGGCAACGACTAAAGATCATCACGGCAGGCCAATTAGCTTTTTTGTACTTTTTGAATGTTTTGAAAGCGCTGCATGTGCATTTGAGAGCCCTGTGAGATAGGCTTGGTGCTGAAATGCCTAGTACAGAGCGAGGAATCGCCTAGTGCTGAATTGCGCGGGATGCTATGCACCAAATGCGCTCATATGAATTTATCGTTTATAGGCTCTCATTTTTTATTACATCATACGACTCTAATTCTTATGCACGCTTTCCTTCGTCAATATCATCATCCTGATGAAGCGATGGTAAGGAAGCGTGAATTTCATGATCGGAAAGCTCATTCATATCTTGTTCAATCAGGTCCTCGGGGACTTGAACCGATTGAGAGTATTTAAAATGGACCGCTCCCCAATGATCTAGTGCGGCAATGACAGGCTTGAGCGTAACGCCCTTGTCGGAAAGGCTATACTCAACGCGGGGAGGGACCACAGCAAATACCCTACGGATTACCAGTCCATCGCTTTCCAATTCTCGCAGCTGATTTGTCAGCATTCTTTGTGTAATTGTTGGCAAAGACCGCTTCAGCTCGCTGAACCGCATAGTTCCCCGCTGAAATAGATGATGAAGTAATACTCCTTTCCATTTTCCGCCTATTACTGAAAGGGTTGCCTCCACCGTGCAACCAGGAGCTTTATCAAATCGGGTGTGTGGTATGCGCGGCATGACAGTATCCTTTATGTTACTAAGTCCAAAGAATGTGCATTCTTGTGCCCTGGAGTAGGTTAGCAGCAAAATGGCACCGGTACAGTCCGTGTCAAATATTGTTGTCGGGCCCTGCTTGCTCCTTTCGCGCCACCATGCAAGTCAGCTCTGACGCCGTGACTCGGGCTATAGAAGAGGAGACAGCCCCATGGAACTGCGCCACCTCCGTTGCTTTCTTGCCGTTGCCGAGGAGTTGCACTTCGCCCGCGCAGCTTTGCGCCTACATATGGAACAGTCGCCGCTGTCACGGACCATTAAAGAACTGGAAGAATTTTTGGGCGAACCGCTGTTCGCGCGCACCACCCGCAGCACCCGACTGACTCGCGCTGGCAAATTGTTTTTGGCGCATGTTCCTCGGATATTTTCCGCTGTGGAGCAAGCGCGAAACAGTGTGAAGGCTGCGGCTGTTGGTTTCGATGGCCAGCTCCGTGTCGCGCTGTCTGATGGCATCACGCCCTTGCGCTTTCCAGCTTTGTTAGCACTGTGCAGGCAGGAGGAGCCCGAGGTAGAACTGCGCTTTTTCGAGGTGCCACTTTCGCAACAGGTCCGAGGGTTGCATGACGACCTGTATGACGTAGGTTTTGCGCGTGCGGATGAAGTCGGAGATGGCATTTTGACCGCAGCCGCCTGGGATGATCCGCTGATGGTGGCTGTGCCAGCGCGACATCCTCTACTCGCCCACAAACGCATCCCGCTTGAAGAGTTGTTGCGGTACCCGCTGGTGCTCTGTGACGCGCAGGTCTGCGAGGGACATGCACGGCAGGTAGATCGTGTGCTGCGCCGCGCAGACATGGAGCCGTTGGTGGCAGAGCGCGTAACGTCCTGCGATCTAATGATGGCGCTGGTATCGGCCGGCTTTGCACTCGGCCTGACAGGCGGGGCACACATCCTAGCCAGCCGTGAGGCTGGCGTCGTGGCAAGGCCATTAGCCGGGCGCACGCCTCGATTACGAACCTATCTCCTGTACCCCGCATGCGAACCGTCCGAGGTACTAGCCCGGTTCATTGAGCGAGTGCAAGCCATCGAATCGCCCGATGGCACCAGGTCCGTTAGTGACGTAGCGCACTTGGAGACGATGATATGAAGACGACGATCGCACTGCTATTGACTGGCATAGTGATGGCAGCCTGCGGCCCAACCGGATCGCCGGACGCGCGGGACGTACCGCCTGTGGATGAACTGGCATCGAATGGCGAGCGGCTTAAAGAACTGCGCCAACAATGCAAGACGGACCGCGCGAAGCTCGGCGACGTGTTTTGCAACCGAGTTGCTGAGGCGACCAACCGGAGATTCTTTGGCGAGGGCACGACGCCGTATACGCCACCAAAGGAGCCGCCCAAGTTCTGAGAGTTGGCCTGGCGCCGTCACCCCTTCATTTTTCTGACCGACACGCCGCAAAGCACTCGCGCTTGCGGCGTTTTTCTTTGTCTCGCCGCTGTACGCATTCTTTCTTTTTCCTCGACCTTTCTGCCTCAAACGGTCTTTGACCGGCACTGACCCGGCACCGATCCTGACGCCTGCGGCACGTCCTTGTGTCGTGCTTTGGAGGCCAGGTCATGCAAGGGACGAACGTGCTGTTCGGTCAGATCGCCGTGGTGTTCGGCATCGTGATCGCCGGGGTGTGGGGTGCCACGCAGTGGACGGCAGCGGCCCTGGGCTATCAAGTGCGCCTGGGCTCGCCCTGGTTCGACTTCCTGGGCACGCCGGTCTACCACCCGTGGCGGTTGTTCGAGTGGTGGTTCTTCTTCGATGCCTACGCGCCGCGCGTCTTCAACGCCGGCGGCACGATCGCGGGCGGCAGCGGCCTCTTCGCAGTGGTGGTGGCCATTGGCATGTCGATCTGGCGCTCGCGCCAGGCGCGCCTGGTCACGACCTACGGCTCGGCGCGCTGGGCGAACGCGCGGGACATCCGCGATGCGGGGCTCACGCAATCGGCCGGCGTGTTTCTGGGCCTGCACGACCGCCAGTACCTGCGGCATGAAGGGCCGGAACACGTCCTGACCTTTGCGCCGACGCGATCCGGCAAAGGCGTCGGCCTGGTCGTGCCGACGCTGCTGTCCTGGCCGGCCTCGGCCGTCATCCACGACATCAAGGGCGAGAACTGGCAGATCACGGCCGGCTGGCGCTCGCGCTTCTCGCACTGCCTGCTGTTCAACCCCACCGATGCGAAGTCGGCGGCCTACAACCCGCTGCTGGAGGTTCGGCGCGGCGCGCACGAAGTGCGCGACGTGCAGAACATCGCGGACATCCTTGTGGACCCCGAAGGCGCGCTGGAGAAGCGCAACCACTGGGAAAAGACCTCGCACGCGCTGCTGGTCGGCGCCATCCTGCATGTGCTCTACGCAGGCGAGGACAAGACGCTGCGCGGCGTGGCCAATTTCCTCAGCGACCCCGCGTGCCCGTTCGAGCTGACGCTGCACCGGATGATGACGACGCGCCATCTTGGCGACACATCGCATCCCGTCGTTGCTTCGGCCGCGCGCGAGGTGCTCAACAAAAGCGACAACGAACGCTCGGGCGTGTTGTCCACGGCCATGTCATTCCTTGGCCTCTACCGTGATCCCACGGTGGCCGAAGTCACCTCGCGCTGCGACTGGCGCATTGCGGACCTGATCGCCGCCGAGCATCCGGTGTCGCTGTACCTGGTGGTGCCGCCCTCGGACATCAGCCGCACGAAGCCCTTGATTCGGTTGATCCTCAACCAGATCGGGCGGCGGCTCACCGAATCGCTCGACGGCTCGGACGGCATCGCGCGCCGCCACAAGCTGCTGCTGATGCTCGACGAGTTCCCGGCGCTGGGCCGACTCGACTTCTTCGAGACGGCTCTCGCCTTCATGGCGGGTTACGGCATCCGCAGCTTTCTCATCGCGCAGTCGCTCAATCAGATCGACAAGGCCTACGGCTAGAACCATTCGATTCTGGACAACTGCCATGTGCGCGTGACCTTCGCCACCAACGACGAGCGCACGGCCAAACGCATTTCCGAAACCCTGGGCACCGCGACCGAACTGCGTGCGCAGCGCAACTACGCAGGCCATCGGCTCGCGCCCTGGCTGGGCCATCTGATGGTGTCGCGCCAGGAGACGGCCCGGCCGCTGCTGACGCCGGGCGAGGTGATGCAGCTGCCGCCCGATGAGGCGGTGGTGATGGTGTCCAGCCTGGCGCCGATCAAGGCGAAGAAGCTGCGTTATTACGCCGACCCCAACTTCAAGCTGCGCGTGCTGCCGCCGCCCGTGCTGGCGGACGGTGGCCCGTACCCCGACATGCCGCCGGCACGCACGGATGACTGGCGCGGGCTGGCGATTCCCTCGGTTCCGGCAGCACCGGCCTTCGACACCGACGATGGCATCGGTAGTGCCGACGACGGCGGCCCGCGCCGCCAGCCCGAGCTGTCTGAAGCCGTCGAGTACGACCCCGAGCTGGCGGCTCCTGCTGCAGACCTCGCGCTGCTCGATGACGACGACTCGCCGCTGTCTCTTCCACGCCAGCTCGACCCGGCCCTGCAGCGCACGGCCCGGCTGGCATCCCTAGCCCCTGACGACGGAATCGATCTATGAGCCAGCACCGTTTGAACCTCTTCATTCAGCCCGAGCACGCCAGGCGCCTGGACGCGCTGTCCGCCATGAAGGGGGTGTCCAAGTCATCCATCGTCGCGGCGGCGCTGGCGTCCTGGCTGTCGCCCGATGCGGGCGACCAGCGCGAGGCGGCGATTGCCAAGCGGCTGGACCGGCTGTCGCGCCAGTTCGAGCGCCTGGAGCGTGATCAGAACATCGAGATCGAGACGCTGGCCTTGTTCATCCGCTACTTCCTGACGGTGAGCACGCCGGTGCCCGAAGCGCACCAGGACGCGGCCCGCGCGCAGGGCAAAGCGCGCTTCGAGCAGTTTGTCGAGCAACTGGGCCGGCACCTGCTGCGCGGGCGCAGCCTGGTGCGCGACGTGGTGGAGGAGCTGCATCCAGACCCGGTGCGGATGGACGACCTGGCGGGGCAGGAGCGGACGGCGGAGCGTGCCCCATGAGTGCCGTTCCGCAATCTATGAGCGCCACGTCGCTGGACCGCCGCATCCAGATGCTGCGCACGGCGATGGGGCCGCTGATTGCCGCCGCGCTGGAAGACCCGGACGTGGTGGAAATCATGCTCAACCCGGATCGAACTTTGTGGATCGACCGGCTTTCAACGGGCCGCGCACCGATGGGGGTGGAGCTGTCTGAGGCCGATGGCGAACGCATCATTCGCCTGGTCGCCGCCCACGTCGGCGCAGAAGTCCATCGCGGCCAGCCGCTGCTATCCGCCGAGCTGCCCGAGACCGGCGAGCGCTTCGAGGGGGTGTTGCCGCCGGCCGCGCCGGGGCCGGCCTTTGCGCTGCGCAAGCGCGCCGTGAGCATCCTCAGCCTGGATTGCTATGTGGCCGACGGCATCCTGACCACCGGGCAGGCCGAGTTTCTGCGCTGGGCCGTGCGCGAGCGCCAGAACATCCTGATCGCCGGGGCCACCAGCAGCGGCAAGACCACGCTGGCCAATGCCTTGCTCGCGGAAATCGCCGCCACCGGCGACCGGGTGCTGGTGCTCGAAGACACCATCGAGCTGCAATGCGCGGCCCGTGACCACGTACCGCTGCGCACCCGCGCGGGCGTGGTGTCCATGACCGATCTGGTGCGCGCCACCATGCGGCTGCGGCCGGATCGCGTCATTGTCGGCGAGGTGCGCGGCGGCGAGGCGCTGGACCTCGTCAAGGTCTGGGGCACGGGCCACCCCGGCGGCATCGCCACCATCCACGCGGGCTCCGCCGTGGGCGCGCTGCTGCGCCTGGAGCAACTGATTCTTGAAGTGGCGGTGAACCCGCCGCGCGCGCTGATCGCCGAGGCGGTCAATGTGGTGGTCTATATCGCCGGGCGCGGGCGCAAGCGCCGCGCCGAGAGCATTGCCCGTGTCGTTGGTTTCGACGGCGTGGGCTACCAGCTGGCGGACGCGCTGGAAGCGCCGTTTCCCGAGCTGCCGCCGGTGTCCCCCGCAGCGCTTGCCGCTGTGCCTTCCCTGTCCTCAGAGTCCGCTGGAGAACTGCCATGACCCACGCCCATGCTTTGCGCTTTTCTGTCAATCCGCTTCGCCGGCCCGCACGGCTGGATAAGCTGGCCCGCCCGGCGCTGCAGGGCTTGCTGCTTGCAGCGCTGATGCTGCTGCTCGTGGGCACCGCGCAGGCCGCCGGTTCGTCGATGCCGTGGGAAGGGCCGCTGCAGTCCATTCTCGAATCCATCCAGGGGCCGGTGGCGCGCATCATCGCGGTCATCATCATCATCGCCACGGGCCTGGCGCTGGCGTTCGGCGACACCTCAGGCGGCTTTCGCAAGCTGATCCAGATCGTGTTCGGCTTGAGCATCGCCTTCGCGGCTTCGAGCTTCTTCCTGTCCTTCTTCAGTTTCTCCGGCGGGGCCGTCGTATGAACGCCCCGGAGACCTTCGCCGCGGGCTTTGAGGTGCCTTTGCACCGTTCGCTGACCGAGCCCATCTTGCTGGGAGGCGCACCGCGCACCGTGGCGATTGCCAACGGCACCTTGGCCGCCGCCATCGGGCTGGGCCTGCAACTGTGGATTCCTGGCGTGGCGCTCTGGATCGTTGGCCACTCGCTGGCGGTGTGGGGCGCGCGCGTCGATCCGCAGTTCATGCAGGTCTTTGCGCGCCACATCAAGCATCGCGCGCTGCTGGACGTGTAGGGGGATGCCGCGATGCTGAACCTTGCCGAATACCGCCAGCGGCCCGCGCTGCTCGCCGACTGGCTGCCCTGGGCCGGGCTGGTCGCGCCGGGCGTCGTCTTGAACAAGGACGCAAGCTTCCAGCGCACGGCACGGTTCCGTGGGCCTGATCTGGACAGCGCCACGCAGGGCGAATTGATCGCCACGTCGGCTCGGCTGAACAATGCATTGCGCCGGCTCGGCTCGGGCTGGGCCTTGTTCATCGAGGCCGAGCGCCGGCCGGCGGCGGACTACCCGCGCTCGCAGTTCCCCGAGCCGCTGTCCTGGCTGGTGGACGAGGAGCGCCGCGCCGCGTTCGAGGAGTCGGGCCAGCACTTCGAGAGCGGCTATCACCTGACGTTGGCTTACCTGCCTGCGGAAGAATCCCGCGCCCGTGCGGCCGGGATGCTTTACGAGAACCGCCCGACCGAAGGCGTGGACTGGCGCGAGCGGTTGACCGCCTTCGTGGCCGAGACGGATCGGGTGTTTGACCTGCTCGACGGCGTAATGCCGGAGATTGCCTGGCTCGATGACGCGCAGACGCTGACCTACCTGCACGCGACCATCTCGACGCGGCGTTACCGCGTGGCGGTGCCCGAGGTGCCGTTCCATCTGGACGCGCTGCTGACGGACTCCGCGCTGATCGGCGGGCTGGCGCCCATGCTGGGCGACCAGCACCTGCGCGTGGCGACGGTGCGGGGCTTTCCGACCTCGACCTGGCCGGGGATTCTGGACGACCTCAACCGCCTGGGATTTGCGTACCGCTGGAGTACGCGCTTTCTGTGCATGGACAAGGCCGAAGCAGAGAAGGAACTCGCGCGGCTGCGCCGCCAGTGGTTCGCCAAGCGCAAGAACGTGGTCGCGCTGCTGCGCGAAACCATCTTCCAGCAGGAAAGCCCGCTGGTGGACACCGACGCCAGCAACAAGGCGGCCGACGCCGATGCGGCCTTGCAGGAGCTGGGCAGCGACCAGGTGGCCTTCGGCTATGTCACCGCCACGGTGACGGTGCTCGACGCCGACCCCGCGGTGGCTGACGAGAAGCTGCGCAGGGTGGAGCGCGTGATCCAGGGCCGAGGCTTTGTGACCATCCCCGAAACCCTGAACGCGGTGGAGGCCTGGCTCTCGTCCATCCCGGGCCATGCCTACGCCAATGTGCGCCAGCCCATCGTCTCGACGCTGAACCTGGCCCACCTGATGCCGGTGTCGGCCGTGTGGGCCGGGCCGGAGAAGAACGACCATCTGGGCGGCCCGCCGCTGATCGTCACCCGCACCGACGGCGCCACGCCGTTCCGGCTGGTCACGCACATTGGCGACGTGGGCCACACGCTGGTGGCCGGGCCGACCGGCATGGGCAAGTCGGTGCTGCTCGCCACCCTGGCGATGCAGTTTCGGCGCTACCCCGGCTCGCGCATCTTCGCCTTCGACATGGGGCGTTCGATGCGCGCCACCATCCTGGGCCTCGGCGGCGAGCACTACGACCTGGGGATGGACGGCGAGATCGCCTTCCAGCCGCTCGCGCGCATCGACCGCGAGGGCTACCGCGGCTGGGCCGCCGAATGGGTCGAAGGCCGGCTGTTGCACGAAGGCGTGGCCGTCGGTCCCGAAGAAAAAGCGGCGGTCTGGTCCGCGCTGGGCAGCCTGGCCGGTGCGCCGCTGGAGCAGCGCACGATGACGGGCCTGTCCGTGCTGTTGCAATCCAACGCGCTGCGCCAGGCGCTCGCACCTTATGTGCTGGGCGGTGCCCACGGCAAGTTGCTGGACGCGGATGTAGACCGCCTGGGCTCTGCTGCCGTGCAGGGCTTCGAGATGGAAGAGCTGATGCAGAGCAAGGCCGCCGTGATGGCCGTGCTGCATTACCTCTTTGCGCGCTTTGACGAACGCTTTGACGGTGCGCCCACGCTGCTGATCCTCGACGAGGCCTGGCTGTTCCTCGACGACCCGGTGTTCGCGGCGCGCATCCGCCAATGGCTCAAGACGCTGCGCAAGAAAAACGTCTCGGTGATCTTCGCCACGCAGTCGCTGGCGGACATCAAGGATTCGAGCATCGCGCCGGCCATCATCGAGAGCTGCGCCAGCCGCATCTTCCTGCCCAACCCCCAGGCCACCGAGCCGCAGATCCGCACGATCTACGAGGGCTTCGGCCTGAACGCGCGGCAGATCGAGATCGTCGCCACTGCGCAGCCCAAGCGCGACTACTACTACCAGTCCCGTCTCGGCAACCGCCTGTTCGACCTCGACCTGGGGCCGGCGACGCTGGCTTTCGCCGGCGCGTCATCGCCGCAGGACCAGCGCGACATCGACGCGGTGCTCGCGGCGTCGGCTTCCGCGTCCATCCCGTTCGCCGCCGCCTGGCTGCGCCATGGCGGCCTGCCATGGGCGGCCGATCTGCTGTCTTCCTTCCCGCCCCCGCAAGCACAGGAGACCTCGCCATGAAACCCCGCATCCTTCTTCACGCCGCCATCGCCGCCGTCCTGGCCGCCTCGCTGCTGGCGCCGGCGCCCGTCCTGGCCTGGCGCATCGTTTTCGACCCCTCCAACTTCACGCAAAACACGCTGACCGCGGTGCGCACCCTGGAGCAGATCAACAACCAGATAAAGCAGCTGCAGAACGAGGCGCGAATGCTGATCAACCAGGCGCGCAACCTGGCCAGCCTGCCGTCCAGCGTGGTGAACCAGCTGCGCGCCAACCTGGCCACCACCCAGCGCCTGATCGCGCAGGCCAAGGGCCTGGCCTATGAGGTGGCGGATCTGGACCGGGAATTCGCGCGCCTGTATCCCGAGCAGTACGCCGCCACGGTGAGCGGCAATCAGATGTACCAGGACGCTCAAGCACGCTGGAAGAACACGCTCAACGGCCTGCAGACCACCATGCAGATGCAGGCCCAGGCGTCCCAGAACCTGGCCGACGACGAAGGCGTGCTGGCCGGCCTGGTGGGCAAGAGCCAAGCGGCGGAAGGTGCGCTGCAAGCGCTGCAGGCGATGAACCAGCTGCTGGCCCTGCAGGCCAAGCAGTCCATTCAGACGCAGCGGCTGCAGATCACGCAGGACCGGGCGGCGTCGCTGGAGTTGGCGCGGCAGGCGGCGGCCACCGAGCGGGGCCGCGAGGTGACGCGGCGCTTCCTCGGTACGGGCACGGCGTACACGCCGCAGGCCGTGGACTTCTACAGCCGCTAGCGGGGCCGGCCATGAACGACGTCACGGTGATCGACCGCTTCCTGGACATCTTCTCGCGCTACATCGACTCGGGCTTTGGCCTGCTGCAGGGCGAGGTGGCCTTTCTGACGGCGACGCTGATCGTGATCGACATGACCATCGCCGGCCTCTACTGGGCGCTGGGCCATGCCAGCGGCCAGGGCGAGGACGTGATCGCCAAGCTGCTGCGCAAGGTGCTCTACGTGGGCGCCTTCGCCTACATCATCGGCAACTTCAACAGCCTGGCCGGCATCGTGTTCCGCTCCTTCGCAGGCCTGGGCCTGACTGCCAGCGGCTCGGCCTTGAGCATGGGGAATTTCCTGCAGCCGGGCCGGCTGGCCAAGGCGGGCATCGACGCCGGCGCGCCCATCCTCGGACAGCTCAGCGAGCTGTCCGGTTTCCCCGACGTGTTCACCAACATCGTGCCCATCGTGGTGCTGTTCCTCGCCTGGCTCATCGTCATCCTGTGCTTCTTCGTGCTGGCGGTGCAGCTCTTCGTGACGCTCATCGAGTTCAAGCTGACCACACTCGCGGGCTTTGTGCTGGTGCCGTTCGCGCTGTGGAACAAGACCGCATTTCTGGCCGAGAAGGTGCTGGGCAATGTGATTTCGTCGGGCATCAAGGTGCTGGTGCTGGCCGTCATCGTCGGGATCGGCTCGGGGTTGTTCGCGGAGTTCAAGACCCCGGCCGGCTCCGAGCCTTCCATCGACCAGGCGCTGGTCATCATGCTGGCCTCGTTGTCCTTGCTGGCCCTGGGCATCTTCGGGCCAGGGATTGCGACGGGACTGGTGTCCGGCGGGCCGCAGCTGGGCGCGGGGGCGATGGCCGGCGCTGCCATTGGTGCGGCGGGAACCGCTGTCGCAGTCGGCGCGGCGGCCACCGGCGTGGGCAGCGCGGTGGCTGCCGGGGCGCGCATGGCGCCTGGTGCCGCGCGACTGGCGGCCAGCGGGGCGGGTAGCGCCAAAGCAGCCTTTGCTGAAGGATCGGCCGCCGCGGGCGGCGGCCTCAAGGGGGCGGCTGCCGGTCTGGGCAACGTGGCCCGGACTGGCGCGGAAGCCGCCGGACAGAAAGTGGCCGATGGGGCGCGTTCGATGAAGGAGCGTGTCGCTGCCGCCTTCGGCCCCGATGACGCGGCTTCGGCTTCGGGGGCTGCGGCACAGGCCGCCAATTATTCCGCCCCCGCATCCCCTGTCACCGAACAGCCTGCTTGGGCCAAGCGCCTGCATCGCAGGCAACAGATCACCCAGGCAGCGACCACGGCCGCCCACACGCTGCGTGGCGGCGATGGCGGCAGCTCCAGCCAGGGGCCGAGCTTGCGCGATGCCGACGCATAAGGAGAGAAACCATGCGATTCCAACGACCCCAGGTGCGCTACGCCGACACGCCGCAGCCCGCCACGCCCTACCAGGCCGCAGCGCAGGTGTGGGACGAGCGCATCGGCTCGGCCCGCGTGCAGGCGAAGAACTGGCGCTGGATGGCCTTTGGCTGCCTGCTGCTGGCGCTGTTGATGGCCGGCGGCCTGGTCTGGCGCTCGGCGCAGTCCATCGTCACGCCCTACGTGGTGGAGGTGGACAAAGCGGGCCAGGTGCGCGCCGTGGGCGAAGCCGCCACGCCGTACCAGCCCAGCGATGCCCAGCTGGCTTATCACCTGGGCCGCTTCATCGGCCTGGTGCGCGGCCTGTCCATCGACCCCGTCGTGGTGCGGCAGAACTGGCTCGACGCCTACGACTACGCCACCGACAAGGGCGCGGGGGTGCTCAACGAGTACGCCCGGGTGGCCGATCCGTTCTCGCGCATCGGCAAGGAATCGGTGACGGTGCAGATCAGCAGCGTGACCCGCGCCAGCGACGTGTCGTTCAACGTGCGCTGGACGGAGACACGTTTTGTGAACGGCGCGCTGGACCGCACGGAGCGCTGGAACGCGGTGGTGTCCATCGTGCAGCAGACCCCGCGCACCGAGCAGCGCGTGCGCAAGAACCCCTTGGGCATCTACGTCAACGGGCTGGCGTGGAGCCGAGATCTGGAAGGCAATGAAGGAGCCAAGCCATGAATGCGTATTTCCGTCAATCCGCCTTGCCGGTGATCCTGGCTGCATCGACCATCCTGTTCTCGGGCTGCGCCACGCAGGGCCAGCCGCCGCCGCTCATCTCGCTGGATGAACCGGTGCAGGCCCAGCGGCTGCCCGAGGCGCCGAGGCCGGTGGAAGTGGTCGCGGTGCCCGAACCGCTGGCGCTGCCGGCGCAGTTGAAGCCGCTGCCCGAGACCGATGGGGTCAGGCCCGTGCCGGAACCCGCTGACGAGAAACGACGGGTTTCGCGCGCCAATGCCGAGGCGCGCATCGCGCCCACGCGCGAGGGCTATGTCAATGCGATCCAGGTCTGGCCGTTTACCGACGGCGCGCTGTACCAGGTCTATGCGGCCGTGGGCCGCGTGACCGTGATCGCGCTGCAGCCCGGCGAGGAGCTGGTGACGGTCGCCGCCGGCGATACCGTGCGCTGGATCGTTGGGGACACCTCCAGCGGCAGCGGCGACGCGCTGCGCGTCAATGTGATGGTCAAGCCGATCCGCTCGGGCCTGAAGACCAATCTGGTCATCACCACCAGCCGCAGGACGTATCTGCTGGAACTGGCCTCCACCGAGAGGACCTGGATGGCCTCGGTGTCCTGGGAGTACCCGAAGGACAGGATGCTGGCCCTGCAGCGCCAGGCGCAGGCGGCCAGCGCCGCCGAGCCGGTCGATACCGGCCTGGCGCTGGAGAAGATCCGCTTCCGCTACGCGGTCAGCGGCAGCAATCCGCCGTGGAAGCCGCTGCGCGCATTCGACGATGGCGAGAAGGTCTACATCCAGTTCCCGCCAGGCATCGCCCAGGGCGAGCTGCCGCCGCTGTTCGTGATCGGCGCGCAGGGCGATGGCCAGCTCGTCAACTACCGCTTCCGCCCGCCGTACTACATCGTGGACCGGCTGTTCGGCGCGGCCGAACTGCGCCTGGGCGGGGACAAGGGCGAGGTGGTGCGGATCGAGCGCACCGACGGGGTTTCGGGTGGCGCGCGGAGGAATTGACCATGCATGAAGACCATTCCCCCGGCCTCGCGCCGCCAGCGGGCAAGGCCGCGCCCGAGGCGATGGCCCTGCGCGCCCAGCCGCGCCCGGTCACGCGCCTGAACCGGCGCACGCTGGCCATGTTGACTGGCGGCCTGTCGCTCGCTGTGCTCGGTGCCACGATCTGGTCGTTGCAGCCGCAGCGGCGCGGCGGCTCTGAGCAGACCGAGCTGTACAACGTGGACCGCGTCTCCAAGTCCGAAGGGCTGGACGGCCTGCCGTCCGACTACTCCAAGCTGCCGGCAAAGGTGCCCGAGCTGGGGCCGCCGTTGCCGGGCGACCTGGGGCCGGCCATCGTGCAGTCGCAGCAGCCGGTGACGCCCAGCTATGCGCCGCCGGGCGATGATCCTGAAGCCGCACGGCGCAAGGAGGCCGATGCGGCGGCGGCTTCGACGGTGTTCTTCCGTTCCGCCAGCCAAGGCAAAAGCATTGCGTCGGCCGCAGGGGCGGGCCCGGCATCCGCCATGGCGGGTTTCGATCCGCAGGCGGCCGGGCCGGCCTCCACGGCGGCCCAGCCCGCCGACCCGACGGCGGTGCAGAACCGGCAAGACCAGAAAGAGGCTTTCCTGAAAGCCGGTTCTGCGGAAAACCGCAATTCAGGCCATCTGCAAATGCCGGCCTCGCCGTATCAGGTCATGGCCGGAACGGTAATCGCTGGCGCGCTGGTGACGGGCATCCAGTCCGACCTGCCGGGCGACGTGATCGCCACGGTAACGGAGCCGGTCTACGACACGGGCACGGGCAAGTTCCTGCTGATCCCGCAGGGGTCGCGCATCCTGGGGCGCTACAACAGCCAGGTGAGCTATGGGCAGAGCCGGGTTCAAGTGGTGTGGAACCGCATCATCCTGCCCGACACGTCTTCGCTCACGCTCGACAACCTGGCCGGCACCGACCCGGCCGGCTACGCCGGACTGGAGGACGGCGTGGACTGGCATTGGGGCCGCCTCTTCGCCGGCGCGGCGCTGACCACGCTGCTGGGCGTGGGGGCCGAACTGGCCGCGCCGGAGAACCGGCAGGACGGCAACCGCATCGTGATCGCCGGACGCGACAGCGTGCAGGACAGCGTGAACCAGATCGGGCAGGAGATGACCCGGCGCAACATGAACATCCAGCCGACGCTGACCGAGCGGCCGGGCTTGCCGGTGCGCATCATCGTCAACCGCGATCTTGTACTGCGGCCGTATCAGCCTTTATTCTTCCACCGGAGGGTTGCGCCATGAGCATGGCCAAGAAGCTGCGGCTGGGGCCGCTGCCCAAGACCGAGAGCGTCAAACTGACGTTTGCCTGCCCGTCCAGCCTCAAGGCGGACCTGGATCGCTATGCCGCGCTGCACGCGCAGACCTACGGCGAGAGGGTAGATGCGGCGGCGCTGATTCCGCACATGCTGGAGGCGTTCATGGCGGGGGATAGGGTGTTTCGAATCACTGCTCACAAGCGTTGATCATCTAAGGATTTCTCCGTTCTCTGCGACCAGTCAGTGACGCTGCGGTGGAGGTGTAGTGTGGCTGATGCGCTGAGCAGCAAATTTGTACTCTCGGCGGAGTATCCGATTCCCCGCATTGCCCATCAAGAACACCATGATGGTTGCTGGTGACGTTGGCTATACAGAAAAACAATCGCTTGTGAACTCACTACACCAATGAATCGCTTTTCTAGTTTTGACTATGCCCCAAGCGAAACCCGACGGACTCTGCGAAATCGCTTCGCGAACAAACTGAGTACTGCTCATCAACCCCGGTTTGTCCACCCAGACTTGGAGGTGACATCGGACGAACTTGTGCTCAGGTTGCTGGCTGATCTGAAGATGTCTTCAAACGCAGAGTGGTCTGCTGTCGAGGTTGCTTACGCCGATGCCAAACCGCTTGCTGGTGAGCCACCGGACCTCCAAGCAGTCGCCGACCTGGGCTGGCTGCGTCGTATTTGGGGTCGTGCTGAAATCGGACGAGATCTCCGCATAGCCATACAGCAGGCTCCGGCAGGCGTGATGGATGCCCTCAAACTCCTCTTGTCAGGTCTTCACGAGTGGCACTATGAGGTCGACGCGGCTGCCCGCGCGGCCCCTGAGTTGCGCCGCCTCGTCGAGGTGCTTGAAGCAGCGCATCAAAAGCCACGCCAAATCTTGCCGCAAACGCCTGAATGGGTCGCTGCAAGGCTATGGGAGCGAACTTTGGCGAAAGAGGCCAATCTGGATGGTGCTCTTCGTCGATGGCTGGACTTGTGGAGACTCTTAGGTTTCCCGTCAATTGTCCCTAAAGACGTTTGGAGCGCGTCGGATGCCGAGAGATTTCGAGAAACCGCACTTCGAGTGATCACCAGCGAGTCTTGTTTTCGGGGGTGGGACGAAACGCGTGTTCTCTACGTTAGGCAGACAGCGCTGGCGCAAAACATGACCATGGCCGGGGTTGAGTCTCTATTTCCACAGGCCCCCGTGACTCTGGTAGGAAGAGCGCTCTGGTTGCAGTCTCAAGCCATTGAAGGTCGAGCTTACGATTCACTGACCATCTGTGGGGACCTGTTTGGGCTGATCAGGCTACTCTTCGCCGATGTCGAGGCCGAGGAATATTCTTCAGCACCGCATGCTGTTGCTGCTCAGCTGGTGGATCTGGCAATTGATCGTGCCGAGCTCTTCATTGATTTGCTGTTTCGGGTCCGGACTCACCCAAGGTTGCTTGCGGATCTTGTCCTTTATCCTCCCAGCGCAGGTTTTGCCTGCCTCATGATTGCCCAGTGGAGGTCATCAACTGGCGCATGGGATCGTGGTCTCGTTGAACGCGACCACCAAGATGGTCAGGCGGAGGCCTTTGCGGATGCGGTTGCGATACTCGGAGAGCATTTGCGCAAGGGGAGAGCGAGCGCCGGTGAGGCCGCGGCATTGCTCAATTGGCTGCATGGCCGAGCCGGCCCAAGCTTTGTTGATGACGTTGCTGGCATGGACCCGTTGCTTGCGGCGCTTCGCCGCGAAATCGCGAGTTGTGCTAATTCGACGGTGCTCGCGATGGCGCAATCGCTTGATGGGCCAAGCTTGCGTTCGGGTGTGGATGCTTCCGAATTTGCTGCTGTGCTTGATCTTGCTGATCTTGGTGGTATTGAAGAAGAGGTGGATGCCGACACTATCGTTGCCGCCTACGCAACCTCCATCGCCACGGGCAGTTATTCGCTGTCGGCCCACCGGATAGGGGTCTCTGGTGCCGCCGTGCTGGCCCGCATTGCTGGACGAACACAGGAACTTCGCACGAAGTTCCTTTACCCCCAGGACGTTCGCGCTCGGATGGCTGCCGAGACGGACCCGGACAATGAAATAGTCATTCAAAACTCCATTGGTCGTTCGTTAAGAGCGCATATCCGGATTCTCTGCCGTGCCATCATTGGCGGCAGGGGCGATGTACCCGCTGATCTGTTTGACGCTTTGGTTGTTGCGGTTAAGGTGGGCGCCCTGCAGCACAAGGAAAAGGGCCGCTTCGCCGCATTTGCCGCACGCTTCGAGACGCATGTCTTGGAGCCTGCTTACGATCGGCCACTTGCTGCTGATCTTGCGGCTGCTCTGACATCGCTTAACCGACAGCAACAAGAGGCGTTGTTGGCAGCGATTCTCGAAACAGATGAGCCGCTCATTCTGGCTCAGTTGTTGTTGAGAAGCCCGTCTCATCTGCGTTCTGCCATTCAAAACCGCATCGCAGCACTCGCGCCGATTGACGCGGGCGCGATTCACTCCCTTCCAGAAATGCTGGCTCGAATCGACGAGTTGATTGCTGCTGGAGCTGCAGACGCTGCTGCGAGTTATATGGCTGCCGAGGCCACTCTCAAAACATGGGGGAAGCCCGATGGGCGGGAACTCATCCGGTTCCAGAACCAAGTTCGCCTCCTTTTCCTTCGGGAGGACTGGGCGGCAATTGCGGCAGCAGAAGTTCCGGATCTGCCTACGCCCTATGACCGGAAAGAAGCGACAGAGACCCTGCATCGATTTCGTGCGCTGGCGATGATCACGGGGCCCAATCCCAACCCTGTAGAGGCAAAAGCGTTATTTGCAAAGGTCTTTGAAGAGAGACCATCTCTTGCTGCTGCCACAAACTGGTTTGCAGCCGAGATCAGCTGCCTACTTCCCACAGATAGCTTTGGCATGCTTAGCGGCGAGAACATACGGAGAGGTCAGAAGGCGATTGCCGAAGTTGAGCGGATGATTGCACTACTCCCGGGGGCTTCCTTCGATGAGGCCTTGGAGTGCAATCGCGCGCTGCTAAAGCTCGCCTTGGCGGAACCGAGTCAGGCTCTTGGCGTTCTCTCCGCCGTAACGTTTGTTCGCTTGCAGGATACTGCGGCCGCGTATCGCGCCATAGCTTTGGCTAGGTTAGGCCGGCACTCGGAAGCTACTGCGGCGCTCGATGTGGCTGAACACGCTATCGGTAGGACGGAAGTACTTGCGGCCACACGGAGCCATATCGCAAGCGGTGCAGCCTTCCTTTCGATACCTAACATCTCTCTGCACGAGGATCTGGTCAAAAACGTACGGGCCGCGATTTCTCGTTTCCGGCTGATGAACCCTACTGAACAAGCCAGAATAATTCAGCAAGAGACGGACCCGTTTAACGCCTTGCTGATCGATTACGTTCGAGCAGCCGCTGACGCTGTTGTCTCCCTGGTTCCAATGATGAAAGGTGTCCAGATTGACGCCATCGAAGACGATCTGACCGCCTTTGTACAGCACCTATTGGCGGCTCGTGTTCAGTTTTTTGGTTGGTCAGTTAGTGACCAGTCGAAAGGCGGTTTCAGTGGCAAAGGCAATGCCGGTGAACGAGATTTGCTTGTGACATGGGGAAGCTCCGTGCTGGCCTTGATCGAAGCCGTGGTCTGCGACAAGCCGCTTACTCAGGATGCGATGAAGGCGAATCTGGAGAGTCATTTCCAAAAGCTGCTTGGGTACAGCAGTTCGAGAATCTTTTTCCATCTCACCTATGCCTATCTCGAAGACAAGCAGGCGCTGATGCAGTTCTTGGAGGCATCGGCCGAGACAGCGTGCCCTCCTGGGTTTACCTACCTTGGACGCGAGGCCATCCCTCATGAAGACTCCCGGCCACCGGGATTTGTCGCTCGATACTCTGCAGATTTTGGTGAATTGAAAGTCGTCTTTCTTGTCTTGAATCTTGGTCAACAACGTCAGCGACAAGCGGCTGCAACGGCTGCTGCCACAAAGACGAGAAGAGCGCCAAAGAGAGCAAAGAAGGCAGGGGGTTGATCTGAAAGCAATTTGAGGTATCGACATTGGGCAGGGCTGGGGGTGGCCTGCATTTGTGGGTCAGTTCTGAGCTGTGGCTTGGTTGCCAACATTCTTGATGCAGGGCTCCTCGGTCGGTCGCATGTTTGGGCTTGGGCTCAAGCTGCTGTAGCGTGTCCATCTACGGCGTCAGAGTCTGTTGCTCGTTTGTAGGAGTGCGCAAGGCCTTGACCGGTTGATATAGGCTGTGGACTCATATTACGCAGGGCCATAACATCTGCTACCTGATGGTGAGTCATACATCTGGTGCGTTACGCTTGCTAGTAAACCAACAAGGACGAGGCTCTGACTCGGCTGAAAGCCTGGTTGTAGCTTTTCGTTCGATACAGAAGGAGGCCACGTGTCAGGTTTGACTGATAAGACGATCAAGAGACTTTTCGCGATGTCCGGGAACTTCTGCGCGTTCCCGGGCTGCTCCCTGCCCATCGTGGAGAGCGCCGGAACCATCACAGGTGAAATCTGCCATATCAAGGCAAGAAGTGCAGGGGGCCCGAGATTCGATCAGACTCAGGCCGAAGAGGACCGGCATGGTTTCGATAACCTCATTCTTCTGTGTCGGCACCACCACAAGGTGGTGGATTCAGAACCGGACGTGTACTCGACGGAGGCCCTGCAGGAAATCAAGTCAATCCACGAGAGAACAGTGGGACGTTCCGAGCAGGCAACCGACGGATTCTTCGCGAAGATACTTCTCAACGATCTGAAAAAAACAGAGGTCCACCGCAACTCAGGCAATGTCGCGATCAACAGTCCGGGCGCGATCCTGATGCAGACGGTCAATCTAAAGACGACCCAAAAGACCGTGAAAGTCCAAGCTCCACCAGGGACAATTGGGGCTGACCAGCATGCAAGCAGGTATGTCCAGTACCTGATTGGACGCTATAACGAATTCGCGGGCGCAGACAAGACGCGTGACACGAAGTTCAGCTACGGTGCGATCTCGAAGAACATAGAGACCAACTTTCGTGCTCCTTGGCGGCTTCTTTCCATGGAGAGGTTCGATGTGCTCTGTGCCTATCTCCAGCAGCGAATTGGCAAAACGCGTATCGCCAAGTCGAACTCAGCCAAGGGGCATCGCTCATTCTCTAGTTTTGAGGAGTTCAGCGATTAAGCCGGGCTCAGGCAGAACTCGCAAATTACTCCATCTTCTGCGCCTGCACAGAATGTGTGCTTCTGATGGCCATGGTTAAGAAGTTGCGGCAAGGTCCGTTGTTCAAAACCGAGAGTACTAAACTGGCGGGTCCAACCTCTCGAATGCCATGCGGTGCTGAACGCGCAGCCCTCTGGTGGTGCAGTCGATACGGTAGCGCTGACCCAGCAGAGGCTGGAGGCGTTCATGGCTGTGGATAGGTGCTCCGGAAGAGAGACAACAGAAATAGCCAAGCAGCTCGTGCAGTCTCTCGGTAAACTGGGCCCTGAGTTGAGTCCAGTGGGGCCGAGCCTTCGGCTCTGCCAAGAACTCGCGACGCGCAGCCCGAGAGCTGCGCGTTCTCGTTCTTGAGGGGGCTTGAGTGGAGTTCATCGATCAGCGAACGGTGATCCCGCATGAACAATCCGCTTGCTGTAGCGCTCCAGGGTTTGCCACGCCGTGGCCCCCATGTAGCTCCTAGCTCATTTGCAGCAAGGAGCCTTGGAGCTTGGATGTTCGCCTAACCTATTGCTACACAAAGGACTTTTATCCTCTTTCGGCTAGTTGTTGGACTTGACTGCGGTCATTTTTCATGTCCGGGGGTGCGGTTTGTCCGGCGGCAGGCTAGAGTAGGGCGCTGTGTTTCACTGAGCGTCCATTCCCATGTCCGTTGCCCCCTCCCCATGGCTGCGGCTGAGCCCGCTGGCCGGCCTGTTGCCCTATCTGCGCCCGTACCGGCTGCGCGCCTGGCTGGCCTTGCTGGCCCTGATCGTGGCCGCCGCCGCCACCCTGTTGCTGCCGGTGGCGTTTCGCTTTCTGATCGACCATGGTTTCAGCCAGCGCGCGGCGGCGGACATCAACCGCTATTTCCTCGGCCTGTTCGGCGTGGCGGCGGTGCTGGCCCTGGCCACCGCGCTGCGTTTTTATTGCGTGTCCTGGCTGGGCGAACGCGTCACCGCCGACATCCGCCGCGCGGTGTATCAGCATGTGATCCGGGTCAGCCCGGAATACTTTGAAGTCACCCAGACCGGCGAGGTGCTGTCCCGGCTGACCACCGACACCACCTTGGTGCAGACCGTGATCGGCACCAGCCTGTCCATGGGGCTGCGCAACGCGCTGCTGATGCTGGGCGGCCTGGCCATGCTGATGGCCACCAGCCCCAGTCTGACCGCCTACATCCTGGTGACGCTGTTGCTGGTGGTCTTGCCCATCGTGGTTTTCGGCCGCCGGGTGCGGACCTTGTCCCGTTCCAGCCAGGACCGCATTGCGGATTCCAGCGCCATCGCCGGCGAAACCCTGAACGCCATTCCCACGGTGCAGGCCTTTAATCAGCAGGCGCGGGAGAGCCGGCGCTTCGGCGCTTCGGTGGAGACGGGTTTCGACGCCGCGCTGGCGCGCATCCACGCGCGCTCCTGGTTGACGGTGGCGGTGATCCTGCTGATCTTCGGCGCCATTGTCTTTGTCTTGTGGCTGGGCGCGCACGCGGTGCTGGAAGGCGCGATGAGCGCCGGCCAGCTGGGCCAGTTCATCCTGTACGCGGTGGTGACCGCCGGCGCCATCGGCGCGCTGGCGGAGGTGTGGGGCGATGTGCAGCGCGCGGCCGGCGCCACCGAGCGTCTGATGGAGCTGCTGTCCCTGCGTTCGCCGGTGACGGAGCCGGCCGCGCCGCGCGCCTTGCCGGCCGGGCCCGCCGGCCTGGCGTTGCGCGACGTCGATTTCGCCTATCCGTCCCGCCCCGGCCAGCCCTCGCTCAGCGGCATCCGGCTCAGCGTGCGCCCCGGCGAGCACGTGGCGCTGGTGGGGCCGTCCGGCGCCGGCAAGTCCACCTTGTTCCAGCTCTTGCTGCGTTTTTACGATCCGCAGCAAGGCCAATTGCTGTTGGGCGGCGTGGACGTGCGCGAGCTGTCCTTCGCCGATTTGCGCGGCCATGTGGGCGTCGTCTTGCAGGATTCGGTGATCTTCGGCGCCAGCGCGCTGGAGAACATCCGCTACGGCAAACCCGAGGCCAGCGACGAGGAGGTGCGGGCCGCGGCCCGCGCCGCCGCCGCCGACGGCTTCATCGAGAAGTTGCCGCAGGGCTACGACACCTATCTGGGCGAACGCGGCGTGCGCCTGTCCGGCGGCCAGCGCCAACGCATCGCCATCGCCCGCGCCATCCTGAAGAACCCGCCTTTGCTGCTGTTGGACGAAGCCACCAGCGCGCTGGACGCGGAGTCGGAACAACTGGTGCAGCAGGCGCTGGAGCGCGCCGCGCAAAACCGCACCACCCTGGTGATCGCCCACCGGCTGGCCACGGTCAAGCAGGCGGACCGCATCGTGGTGCTGGACCAGGGCCGCATCGTGGCCGAAGGCAGTCACCAGAGCCTGTTGGCCGACTCGCCCTTGTACGCGCGGCTGGCGGCCTTGCAGTTCGCCGCCGGCGGGGAGGGTTGAGGCCGCGTCCGCTTAAGCATAATGAATAGTCTATGCTCCATGGATGAACGGCCGCCGCGCGGCGCCGAGACCCGTGATGGAGCGAAGACATGAAACTGGCTGTCCGTTTGGGGGGCGTGGTGTTGTGCGCCGGGCTGGGCCTGTGCGTGGTGGCCGGATTCGCCTTGCACACCTTGCGTTCCACCCTGCTGGAGGACCGCAAGGCGCAGATCGGCAGCCTGGTGCACCTGGCGGGCCAGCAGGTGGCGATGTACCAGAAGCAGGAGCAAAGCGGCAAGCTCAAGCGCGAGGAGGCGCAGCGGCGCGCGGTCGAAGCGATGTCCGGACTGCGCGACAAGGGCAACTACGTGTTCGCGCGCGACGCGTCGGACCTGGTGCTGGTGCACCCGGACCGGCGCAAGCTGGGCAAGCGGGACACCGGCGGCAAGCTGCCGGACGGCCGCACCCTGGTGCAGGCCTACCGCGACGCGTTGTCGAACGGCGATTTCGGCTTTGCGCTGGTGCGCACCAAGCGGCCCAACGGCAACGAGGTGCTGCCCAAACTCAATGCGGTGATGCGGATACCGGACTGGAACTGGACCATAGGCACAGGCGTGTTCATGGACGATGTGGAAAGCCAGTTCAACGGCCTGGCGCTCAAGCTCTCCGGCATCGGCCTGGCGGTGTTGGCGGTGGTGACGCTGCTGGCCTGGCGCGTGGCCGCGTCCATTTTCCGCTTGATCGGCGGCGAGGCGGAGGCGGCCGCGGCGACGGCGCGGGCGATGGCGGCCGGCGATCTGAGCCAGACATTGGAGCGCGCGCCGAGCGAGGGCAGCCTGATGGACGCCTTCGCCGGCATGCAGCGCAGCTTGCGCCAGCTGATCGAACGTCTGCAGGACGGTTCCGCGCAGCTGGAGCGTTCGGTGGGCGGTTTGTCCGGACGCATGCAGCAGATTCACGGCCAGGTGGAGCAATCGGCGGCGGCCAGCGCCGGCGCCGCGGAAACCACCGCCGGCATGCTGGACGGCGTGGCCGAGGTGTCGCGCCGCAGCGCGGAGAGCGAGTCGGACTCCGCCAACGCCTGCGCGCTGGCGGACGAGGGCGAAGGCCTGGTGCGCCGCGCGGCCGAGGAGATCCAGGCGGTGTCCGGCCAGGTGGCGGCGGCCTCCGGCTGCATAGGCGAACTGGCCGAGCGCTGCCGCGCGATCGACGTCACCGCCGCGGTGATCAAGGACATCGCCGACCAGACCAATCTCTTGGCGCTGAACGCGGCGATAGAAGCCGCGCGCGCCGGCGAGCTGGGCCGCGGCTTCGCGGTGGTGGCGGACGAGGTGCGCAAGCTGGCCGACCGCAGCGGCGAGGCCACGCGCCAGATCGCCGCCACCATCCAGGCGATTCAGGCGGACACCGATTCCGTGGTGGCCAGCATGGGCGAGGTGGGGCCGCGGGTGGACAGCGGCGTGGCCATGGCCCGGCAGGCCGCGGACGCCTTGCAGCGCATCCGCGGCGGCGCGCAGTCCGCGCGCGACAATATCCGCGCGGTGGCTGGCGCCGCCGCGGCGCAGGCCGAGGCCAACCGCGAGGTGGCCGGCAATATGGAGCAGGTGGCCGGCCTGGCCGGACAGACCCGCGCCACCGCCCTGGCGGCCGAGGCCGAGGTGGAAGCGCTGGAGACGCTGGCCGCCGGGCTGCGGCAGGCGGCGGCCAGCTTCAGGCTGTGAGGCGGGCGGTGGTACACTGCCGGCCTCGCGATCAAATCAAAAGGATGGCCATCTTGTCTGCCCACGTTCCGGAAGCCCAAGCCGCGCTCGACCCCACGCCGCTGCTGGCGCAATTATTGGCCGCCCACGGCCTGCCCTGCCAGGAGGCCAAGGGCTGGCTGCTGCCGCAGGGCCAACTGCCGGCCATAGGCGCTCACTGGACGCCGGGCGAGAACAACGGCCGGCTGGACATCCACGTGCTGTTGGAAAACGACATCCGCTTGATGGAAAGCTTCGCCGGCCTGGGCGCGGGCCGGGAAGGGCTGAACGACGCGCTGGAAAATTTCAGCGCCAATGTGCTGCACGTGTTGCTGGCCGGCCTGTGGGGCGTCCGCGACGAAGCGCAAGTCACCGAACGGCGCTGGGAAATCGCCGGCCGCGACTATATGGCCTATATCGGCAATTTCGGCCTGCGCGGCGGCGCCGAGCGGCTGGAGCAAGCCTTGTTCGAGGCGCTGTTCCGCCAAGCCACCGCCGCGCTGCGCGCGGAAACGCTGTCCGGCGACGCGCATTGGACCCGGCTGTTCTTCTGCAATCTGAACGGCGAGTTCGTCTCCGAGGCGCTGCTGGACAATCAACGCTGGGAAGCGGGCCTGAGCCTGTTGGGCGCCTTGCCGTGGCCGGCGGCGCAGGGTTATTACAGCCTGCGCCATTTCATGCTGCTGCGCGCGGTGTGAGGCGGCTGCGGAGCGTAAATCGTGAACAGCTATCAGACTGCTCAAAGTCTCGCGAGCAAGGGCGAGACAAGGCGAAAACGAGCGAAAAAGCGGAATGTACTCGTGGTACATGAGCATTTTGAGCTCGTACTCACCGTGCAACGCTTCACGACGCGCAGCAGACCTTGAACAGGTTCTCAGGCGCGGTAGCCGTCCGGGTCTATGCCGTGCTTGGCGAACTTGTTGTACAGCGTCTTGCGCGGAATGCCCAGCAGCTCCGCCGCCTGCATCACCTGGCCCTGGGTGCGCAGCAGCGCCTGCTCGATCAATTGCTTCTCGTAGGCGTCCACCCTCGCGTCCAGCGCGCTGGGCGCGTAGGCCGCGGTTTCGCCGTCGTCCGGCGCCACGCCCAGCACATAGCGCTCCGCCGCGTTGCGCAGCTCGCGCACATTGCCCGGCCAGGTCTGCGCCTGCAGGCGGCCCAATAGCGCCGGCGGCGTGTCCGGCGCCGGGCGGTCGAAGCGCGCCGCCGCTTGCTCCACGAACCATTGGAACAAGTCCGGGATGTCCTCGCGCCGTTCGCGCAGCGGCGGCAGCCGCAGCGACACCACATTGAGCCGGTAATACAAGTCTTCGCGGAAGCGCCGCTCCCGGCTGGCCAGGGCCAGATCGTCCTTGGTGGCGGCCACCACCCGGCAGTCCACCGGGATCAGGCTGTTGGAGCCCAGTCTTTCCACCACCCGCTGTTGCAACACCCGCAGGAGCTTGGCCTGCAAGGCCAGCGGCATGCCTTCGATTTCGTCGAGGAAGAGGGTGCCGCCGCTGGCGTACTCTATCTTGCCGATGCGGCGCTTGAGCGCGCCGGTGAAGGCGCCGGCCTCGTGGCCGAAAATCTCGCTCTCGAAAATGGATTCCGGCAGGCCGGCGCAGTTCAGCGGCACGAAATGACGCTCGCGGCGACGGCTCCAGGCGTGCAGCGCCTGCGCCACCATTTCCTTGCCGGTGCCGGTTTCGCCGTGGATCAGCACGTCGGCGTCGGTGTCGGCGACATTGGCCAGCGTCTCGCGCAGCGCCTGCATGGCCGGGCTATGGCCGATCAGCACCGGTCCGTTGCTGCGCGCCAGGCTGGCGCGCAGTTCGCGGTTTTCCAGCGTCAGCCGGCGCTTGTCCAGCGCGCGTTGCACCGTTTCGATCAGCCGGCCCGGCGCATAGGGCTTTTCGATGAAGTCGTAGGCGCCGGCGCGGGTGGCCGCCACCGCCATCGCGATGTCGCCGTGGCCGGTGACCAGGATCACCGGCAGTTCCCGGTCCTGGTTCAGCGCCTGTTCCATCAGCTCCAGGCCGCTGAGGCCGGGCAGGCGCACATCGCTGAGCAGGACGGCGCGCTCGTCGCGCCTCAGCGCGGTCAGCGCGCTTTCGGCGTCGGCGTAGGCCTGCACCGGCAGGCCGGCCAATTCCAGCGATTGCAGCGTGGCCATGCGCACGGCCGGGTCGTCTTCAACGTAGATCACGCCCACGCGGACGTTGGGGGAGGGTTTCATGAGGCGGACTCGCAAGGCCAGTTGATGATGAAGCGGGCGCCGCCGTCCGGGTGGTTGCAGGCTTCGATGCGGCCGCCGGACTGTTCGACGATTTCCTGCACGATGGCCAGCCCCAGGCCCAGGCCCTGGCCGCGCGGCTTGGTGCTGTAAAAGGGCTCGAACAGATGCGGCAGATCGGCGTCGGCGATGCCGGGGCCGTGGTCGCGCAGGCGGAATTCCAGCATGCCCGCCTTGTGCAGCAGGCTGATTTCCAGCCGGCCTCGCCCTTGCTGCCGCATCGCGTCTATGGCGTTGCCCAGCAGATTGGTGAACACCTGCTCCAGGCCGATGGCGTCGCAGGCGATGTCGGGACAGCGCGGCGGCAGGTCCAGCTCCAACTCCACCCGGGCCTCGCGCAGCGCCGGCTGCAGCAAGGTCAGCGTGTCGCGCAGCGCGGCGAGCGGATTGGTCTGGCCCAGCGGGCCGCGGTGGCGGCGGGCGAAGGTTTTCAGGTCCCGGGTGATGTGGGCGATGCGCTCCACCAACTGGGAAATCTGGCCCAGATTGTCGCTGGCGTCGTCCGGGCGGCCGCGTTGCAACAGGGTCACCGCGTTGTCGGCGAAGGCGCGCAGCGCCGCCAGCGGCTGGTTGATTTCATGGGCGACCCCGGCCGCCATCTGGCCCAGCGCCGCCAGTTTGCTGGCCTCGGCCAATTGGCCGCGGGTGATGCGCAGGCTGTTTTCCGTCTGGATGCGCTCGCGGATTTCCGCCGACAGCTGGGTGTTGCTCAGCGCCAGATCGCGGGTGCGTTCCGCCACTTTACGCTCCAGCTGGTCGTGGGCCTGCTGCAAAGCCTGTTGCGCCGCCAATTGCTCCCGCAGCCGGCTCAGCCGCAGCCGCCGGTAATGCCACAGCGTCAGCAGGCCCAGGCCGCTGGCCAGCAGCGTGCTCATGATGGCGAGCAAGGTGAGGTTGCGGCCGTGCATGTCCACCAGCAAGGTCAGCGTCCAGCCGGTTTGCGGCAGGGTCTGGCGGATTTGCAGATAGCGGCCGGCCAGCAGCTTGCGCTCGCTGTCCGGCGCCAGCCAGGCCTGTTCGCGCCAACCCGCGTGCGGTTGCAGCAGCGCGAAGGGATGCAGTTTGGCGCCCAGGTATTGGCGGGTGGCGTCGATCTGGCGGCGCACCGCCGGCGGCAGCGGCTGCCAGGTGGCGAACTTCCAGTCCGGATTGGCGCTGAGAAAGGCCACGCCGTGGCGGTCGCTGACCAAGACCGGCTCCGCGCCCTTGCGCCAGGCTTCCTCCAGCGGCGCCAGGCTGACCTTGACCACCGCCACGCCCACGACGCGGCGGCCGGACAAGACCGGCCAGGACAGAAAATAGCCCGGCTCGCGGCTGGTGCTGCCTATGCCGTAAAAGCTGCCGGACCGGCCGGCCAGCGCCTGCTGAAAATAGGGACGGAAGGCGTAGCTGTTGCCGACGA
Organism: Chromobacterium sp. FG22; assembly: GCF_057809415.1. NCBI lineage: Bacteria > Pseudomonadati > Pseudomonadota > Betaproteobacteria > Neisseriales > Chromobacteriaceae > Chromobacterium > Chromobacterium sp. FG22. Next base: position 66,117 of record NZ_JBMDJX010000016.1, read on the forward strand.
AGCTGTACGGCGACATCCAGTTGCTGGACGCCAGCGCGATGCCGTCCACGTTGACGATGAAGAGCGCCGAGGTGCGCGACTGCCGGTTCACCTGTTCCAGATAGCGGTTCAACGCCTCCACCCGCCGCGGGTTGCGCGGGTCCGCCAGCAGGTTGAGGATGTCCTGGTTCAGCGCCAGCACATAGGGCAGGTAGCGGTATTGCTCCAGCGTGGCGCCGAGGTTGGCGGCGTGCATCTCCGCCCGATGCCGGCCCTCGCGCTCCGCTTCGGTCAGCAGCATGCGGCTGGCCAACACCCAGCCGCCGCCCAGCGCCAAGGCCAGCAAGAAGAGGGAGGGCAGGCTTTTCAGCAGGAAACGCAACGCGCGTGCGAGCATGGCGGCGGATCGGAAATCGGCGATGCCTCAGTCTACCGCAGCTTGCAGTTCCGCGGCTTCGTGGCGTGAATGTTCCTCCATCACCAGCCGGGTCAGCTCCCGTTTCAGATCGTTGAAGCCCGGCGCGCTGGGGTCGCGCGGGCGCGGCAGCTCCACCCGCACGTCGCGCTTGATGGTGCCGGGGCGGTAGGTCATCACCACCACTCGGTCCGCCAGGTAGATGGATTCCTCGATGCTGTGGGTGACGAAGATGATGGTCTTGCCGCTCTCCTGCCAGATGCGCAGCAGCTCGTCCTGCAAGGAGCGCCGGGTCAGCGCGTCCAGCGCGCCGAAGGGCTCGTCCATCAGCATCACCGGCGAATCCAGCGCCAGCACCCGCGCAATCGCCACCCGCTGGCGCATGCCGCCGGACAGGTCCTTGGGGAAGCGGTGGCGGAAGTCGCGCAGGTGCAGCTTGTCCAGCAGCGGCTCCACCGCGGCGCGGATCTCGGCCGGGGAGCGTTTCTGGATTTCCAGGCCGAAGCCTATGTTCTGTTCCACCGTCATCCACGGAAACAGCGCGTACTCCTGAAACACCATGCCGCGGTCCGGCCCGGGCGCGGCGACGCGCTGTCCGGCCACCAGAATCTCGCCGCCGCTGGGCGGCGCGAAGCCGGCGATGGCGTTGAGCAGCGTGGATTTGCCGCAGCCGGACGGGCCCAGCAGGCAGACGAACTCGCCGGGCTGGATGTCCAGCTGGATGTCGCGCAGGGCGATTACGTCGCCGCCCGGCGTCTTGAATACTTTTTGCACCTGTTGCACTTCGATCTGGGCGCTCATGCCTCATCCTTCCATGTCGCGCAGCAGTGGGGGCCGCTGTTGCGCGAATTCGTTCTTTGCGCCGCACCCGCGTCGAAGCGGGCCCGGCGGCGCATTGTGATCAGAGCCTGTTCAATGTTCCGCGCGCTAGGGCGAGACAAGGCGACAACTGCCGAGAAAGCGGAATGTACGCGTGGTACATGAGCATTTCTAAGCGGCGCTTACCTTGCGAGGCCCCACAACGCGCAGCGGACATTGAGCGGGTTTTTACTGGTCGATGCCGCGATGCCATTTCAGCAGGCGGTTGTTCAGCCCCTGCATCAGCATGTCGATCAACAGGCCGAGAATGCCGATGGTGACCATGCCGGCGATGACCTTGTCGGTCCAGAAATACTCGCGCGCCTCCATGATGCGGTAGCCGACGCCGCTGTTCACCGCGATCATCTCCGCCACGATCACCACGATGAAGGCGGTGCCCATGCCCACCCGCGCGCCGGTGAAGATGAAGGGCGTGGCCGCCGGCAGGATCACCCGGCGGAACAGGGTGGCGCGGCTGGCGCCCAGGTTGCGCGCGGCGCGGATATAGATGCCGTCCACATTGCGCACGCCGGAAATGGTGTTCATCAGGATGGGGAAGAAAGCGCCTATGGTGATGAGGAACACCGCCGGCGGATTGCCCAGGCCGAACCACAGGATGGACAGCGGGGTCCAGGCGATGGGCGGGATCGGCCGCAGGAACTGGATCAAGGGATTGAAGGCCCGGTACACCGGGTCGCTGACGCCCATGAACAGCCCCAGCAGCAAGCCCAGGCCGCCGCCCAGCGCAAAGCCCAGCACCACCCGCCACAGGCTGGCCGCCACGTCGTGGACCAGCTCGCCGGACAGCAGCCAGGCGAGATAGCCGCCGGAGGCCGGATCGTAGGCTTCCAGCGGCTGCCAGTAAGCCAGCCACTTTTGCAATACCGCCAGCGGCGAGGGCAGGATTTGCGGATTGATCCAGCCCAGGCTGGAACTGGCCTGCCAGATCAGCACGATGGCGATGGGCACCGCCAGGCTGGACCAGGCCTGGCCCAGCCGGGAAAACACAGTCTGCTGCATGATTCGCTCCCGCCGCCGTCAATTAACCTTGAGGTCCTGCTTGGCCTTGCTCAGCAAGTCCAGCTTCACCCAGTCCGCCGCCTTGGGCGGCTTGGCCATCTTGCCGATGCCGTACTGCTGCATCATGTCGGTGGTGGTCTGGATATGGGCCACGCTCAGATCGTAGCTGTACGGGGAGTTGGAGATCGCGTCCTGGAAATCGTCGGCGCTGATCTGGTTCTTGAACATATTCTCGCGCACGTATTTTTCCGCCAGCTTGGGGTTCTTGATGAAGGTGTTGGTGGCCTCCACAAAGCATTTGATCAAGCGTTCCGCCACGCCGCGGCGTTCCTTGTACATTTTCTCCGTCATCACCAGGGTGCGGATGGGCTCGCCCAGCGGGGTGTCGTAGGGTTTCAGCACTTCCACGCCGAAGCCTTTATTGATGGCCTGGGACGACTGCGGCTCGGACTGGCTCATCGCGTCTATCTGCTTGCCCATCAAGGCCTGGTTCAGATCGGCGAAGGGCATGTAGATCACCTGCACGTCCTTGCCCGGTTTGTCGGACCAACTGAGCTTGTATTTGGCCAGCTCCGCCACCAGCAGCAGCTCCTGCGCGCCGCCGCGCGCCACGCCCACTTTCTTGCCCTTCAAATCCTTGACGCTCTTGATGCCGCTGTCCTTGGCGGCCACGATGCGCGCGCCGCCCTTGGCGAAGCCGGCCACCGCGAAGATGGGCGCGCCGCCGGCGCGGCCGGCCACCGCCGCGTCCGCCGCGCTGGCGGCGATATCCACTTCGCCGGCGACGATGGCCGGCATGATGTCTATGCCTTTGGCGAACATGCGCTCCTCGATCTTCAGATCGTATTTGGGCGCAATCTCCTTCATATAGCTGATGGCGCCGTAGTGGGCGAACTTGAGATTGCCCAGGCGGACCACGTCGGCGGCGAGAGCGGGCAGCGAAAGGCCGCCGCCCAGGGCGGCGAGACAGAGCCAGGTGCGGATGCGTTGCATGGTGTTTCTCCTTTGCGGGTATGGGGCCGGGCGGAGCGCGGCAACCTTCTATTTATACGACGTTTGCATTTAAACGACGCGGCGACGCGGGGCGAGGCCGTGAGGTGGTTCTTATTAGGCAAAGCGCGTGCCAGCTTATTTAACCGTTAAGTCGTTGATTTTCATGGCTTGCGTCGGGAGCGCGTGGCCGGATTCAGCCAGCGCCGCCGGCGGCTGTGCCAAAAGCGGCTCAGTCGTCGGCGGCGCAATAGCTGCACTTATTCAGTATCGGCCAAGCGTTTTGCCGTCTGCTGGCGTAAGGCGTCCTCCCGGAGCTTGATGCGGTCGATGTAGCCGAAGATGTCGATGGGGAAGATCAGCACCTGTTCGACCAAGGCGAAGAAGCCGGCCCAATAGCCTTGCTCGGGGCCTTGCACCGAGAAATCGACATCGGCGGCGATGCGCGCCAGCAAGGCGCGTTTCGGGACGTCGGGATTGTCCTGCAGGTACTGGATGAAATGGCCGGCGTATTCGCGTCCCAGCAAATAGGCCTGGCGATAATCGTCGGCCGGCGGCACTTGCCAGCAATGGACTTGAGGATGGTCCGGCAAGCGCGCGGCGAAGGGCAGTTCCTGATAGGAAACGGGTTTGAGATTGGGGCGGTAATGGCGGCGAATCGGGTATTTGACGGACATGCGCGCACTCCTGTTGATTCAGGCTGCCGATGGGGCGACGGGCAGCCGCAGGCTCATGGCAGGCGCATGGCAGGATTGGAGTTCCGGCGCCACGGTCCGGCGGGTGCGAGCACCCTCCCACCACGGCCTGCCCGTTTTAGGTATGGCTGAAGGGTGCAAGGGCACGGACCAAGCGGTTGCGGCGCTTGGGCCGAGGCGGCGGGGCCAGACTCCAATCTGGGCGCTGCCGGTTTGGGGCGGCGCGTTTGCGATTGTGCCTAGCGGAGATGAGGGGGTCAAGGCGGCATCGGCGCCTGGGCCGCTGATTGAGCCGCCCGGCCCGGGACCGGGCGGCGGCCGGGTCTTCTAGGCGTAAAACCGGGATTGTCCCTGCCAGGCGCTGGCGACGAAGTCTTGCACATGATCCAGGAATTTGTCATGGCGGCCCAGGCGGCTGTCGTCGGCCTGGCGGTTGGCCGGCAGCAGATAGAGCTGGCCGACGTGGCGCACCGGCAACAGCCCGTCCAGCGCCGGCACCAGATCGCCCTGGACGCAGTAATGACGGATATGGGCCGCGGCCGCGCGCGCCTGATCCAGATCGTTGCCGTGCCGCGCCAGCAGTTCGTTTTGCAGGCCGCGGCCGAACTGGGCGCTGCTGAAGCACTCGGCGTGAACGGGGCGCTGCGGGGTGGACAGCTGCATCGCCGCGTAGGCGGCCATGCCGCCGCCCAGCGAGTGGCCGCCGGTGCTGACGGTGTAGCCGGGCTCGCCGCTGCGCATCAGCGGCAGGCCGGCGGCCAGGCTTTGCAGCTTGCGGGTGAGCTGGGCGGCCTGGGCGTAGCAGGCGGGGCGGCCGCCAAAGGCGGCGTTGCCGATGTTGGCGCGCCACTGCCGCGCCACGCTGGCCAGGTTTTTCAGATTGCGCTGGGCGAGGCCGCCCACGCCGCGGCCGCTGGTGGTGCCGCCGAAGACCAGGCGGATGTCCCCCTCGGCCTTGTTGCGGAACACATAGGCCACCAGGCCGCTTTCCGGGTCCATCAGGCGCGCCTGCTGGGGCTGAAACTCCAGTTTGCTGCCCTTGGCCAGCAGCCGCGCCAGTTCCGCGTCCGGGCTCCATTGGGTGGCGCGCAGGCTGTCCAGATCCCGGCTATAGGGGAAGTTGGCGAGCAGGGCGCTGTCCTTGAGTCTTTGCCGGGCCGGCTCGGGGTTGAGCCGCTCCAGCGGCTGCGGCGCGCAGAGGCCGTCCAGCGGATTGGCGCGCGGCGCGGTCCGCGTCGGGGCGGGGGCGTCCGCGCGGTTGGCCGTCTGGCTGAGCCGCGCCGATATCGGACTGGCGGCGGCGTGGGAGCGGGCGGGTTCGTCCGCTGCCGTGGTTTGGGGCGCGGCGGCGCGGGAAGCTTGAATGAGCATGATGGGCAGACGCGTGAGAAGGTTGATCGCCGCATGCTAAAGGGACGCGGACGGCTTGCCTTGCAGATTTTACTCAGCCGGCGGTTACGGTTCCGTGATAATGACGGATTCGGGATGAATCCGCGGTGAACGGGAAGGGGAAGCGATGGAGATGGAGACGGAGCGTTTATGGCTGCGCCAATGGCGGGACGAAGATCTGGCGCCCTTCGTCGCCATGGGGCGGGATCCGGAGGTGATGCGTTATTTTCCGGCGCTGCTGAGCGCCGAGGACAGCGCGGAAGGCATGGAACGCCAGCGCGGCTTGATCGCGACGCGCGGCTGGGGGCTATGGGCGCTGGAGGAGAAAGCGTCCGGGGACTTCCTCGGTTTCGTCGGCCTGGCGGTGCCGCGCGCGGAATTGCCGTGCATGCCCTGCGTGGAGGCGGGCTGGCGGCTGCGGCGCGCATCCTGGGGCCGGGGCTACGCCTCCGAGGCCGCGCGTCGGGCGCTGGCCTTCGGTTTCGAGACCTTGGGCCTGGACGAAATCGTGTCTTTCACCGCCTTGCCCAATCTGCCGTCGCAGCGGCTGATGCAGCGGCTGGGCATGCGCAACGCCGGACGGGATTTCGATCATCCGGCCCTGGCGCCCGGGCATCCGCTGCGGCGGCATTGCCTGTATCTGTTGTCGGCGGCGGAGTGGGCCGCGGCGCCGCCCGAGGCTTGAAGCCGGGAGGGAGAACCGCCGCCGTCAGGCGGCTTTTTTATTGCCCGCGGCATGCCGGATAGGCTGCTTTTATGCGCGATGAGCGATTTTTGCAATTTCAGGTGGAACCCTGAGTTTAGGCTCTAGTCTATTAGAATTTTATATTACGCTTATTTATTGGCGTGAACGGGTGGCAGCCCGATCCGCGCCTCATCGTCCATGAGCCTGTTCCAAAGCGGCGCTCGCCGCGGCGGATTTTGAACAGACCTGAAAGCGACCCATGCCTCCCTCCTGTTTCTAACCTCCATTGGAGTCCGTGATGACCCAAAGCTTTACTCGGCGTTCGCGCTGGCTAAGCGGCCTGGCAGCCGCCGGCCTGCTGCTGACGCCGCCGGCGATGGCCGAAACCTTTGTGCCCGACACCCTGTTGAAGTCGGTGCTGTATTACAAGACCAAGAACCGCAGCCAGGGCGATCTCGGCGGCGACAAGATCGCCAAGGACTTCCTGAAAACGCCGGGCTCGGCCTACTCCGATCTCAATCTCCAGCCGCCCATCATCAATTCCATTGAGTGGAATAACGCGCTCAGCGATTTCAACCGCTACCACCGCGTCAATCTGAGCATGGACGATTCGGTCAAATTGTTCGCCAGCGAGGCGGGTCTGAACAAGGCCTTGCCGGGCGCGGACGTGGATCTGAACCGCCGCCGCGCCGGCTATCGCCAGGATGAGGACAAGCTGGTGTTGGCCAATGCCTTCAAGGCCGGGGTGGACGGCGACATCTTCTACAAGAGCCTGGACGTGTTCGGCTACGGTTACAGCACCATCGCCGCCAAGTTTGCGGTGGCGGCGCAATTGCTGCGCGACGCGACGCAGAAAGTGCCGGCGGCCAAGCAGTTGCAGAACGGCATCCGCAAGGAGGTGCTGGACCGCTATCTGAGCAGCGCCACCACCGGCGTGAACAGCCTGTCCGAATACGACAAGCACTATCTGATGAACCTGCTGCACAACGAGGTGCGGCGCACCCGTTTCAATTCGTCCGGCTTCAAGAGTGGCCAGTTCCAGCCGGCCGCGCAGTTCCGCGTGGCGCGCCTGGCCGCGGCCTATCAGGACCGCAAGGGCTATCTGTTCGACTTCCCCTGCGCCAAGGACGGCAAGAACCTCTACCCGGAGAGCAGCGGCAAGCTGTGCTACGCCAATATGACCGACCAGAAGCTGAGCGACTGGTATCGCAAGCTCTATCAGCAGCAAATGAAGCCGCATCCGCCCTCCGAACAGGAAAGCAGCGGTTTCCAACGGCTGGCCAAGCTCTTGCTGCCGATCGCGCTGCTGATGGAGGGCATGGCGGCGATGGAGTTCTTCTCCACTTTGGAGGCGTCCGAATTGGGGGCCGAAGCGGCCTTGACCGAAGAGGAAGTGGCGGCCACAGAGTCCGGCTATCTCAGCCGCTTCTGCCGGATTTGAGCTTGGCGATCAAGCAATGCGAACAGGATTGAAGATGACTATGCGTACATTCAAGCAAGCGCGCAGGGCGGCGGCGGCCGTTCTGATGCTGGCCTTCAAGCAAGCGCGCAGGGCGGCGGCGGCCGTTCTGATGCTGGCCTTGTCCGCCGCGGCGCTGGCGGGCGCGACGGTGGACATCAGCAAGGTGACCGACAAGAACAGCCTGGTGCCCGGCGAACTGGTCAACGCGATGGAGTTTCACGTCAACGGCGTCAGCGGCGCGGCCAAGGCCAATCCGCCGTCCTCGTCCAAGCTGAAGAAGCTGGAGACCAAGTGGCGCGGAGCCACGGTGGCCCGTTTCGAGTACAACTATCCGGGCGGCACCCGCGTGTACAACGCGATGTCCGGCCAGGACACCGCGGATTTGCTGTACGAGGCCAATTCCCCGGGCCATAAGGCCTATCCCGGCTATCTGCGTCAGAGCAGCGTGGAAAAGGCCGCCACCAATGTGAACGTGCCCAATGGCAAGCTGTCCGCCATCATAGACAAGCAGGCGACGGACGCGGAGCTGAAGGCCTTGAAAACCTTTGAGAAGGACATCCTGGACGGCGCGGTGCCGCGCGGCGGACGCATGGTCGGCTATATCTCGCAAGCGCCGTGCGCGTCTTGCGACAATGTGATCCGCCAACAGTTGGCCAATCAGACCGACTACGTGTCCGACATCAAGATCTCTTATCTGCCCAAGGCGGCGGAGGAGGCGGAAAACAGCGCGGCGCGCGAGTTGGCGCATGAATTCAACGGACGTCGGCTGCAGTCCTTGAAGGAGAACGTGATGTCGCTGCGCGGCAACGCGGCGGCCAGGCTGAACGTGGGCGGCGGCACCGCCGGCTGCTTGTAGCCGCGGGCGGGGACCGGCCCGGCGCGCCTTCCTCAGAAGGCGGCCGGGCTTTTTTGCGTCCAAGGGCGGCCGCTCATTGCTGCCAGTGGTTGTAAATCGTTTGCAGTTTTCCGCTTTGCTGCAGCCGGGCCAGCGCGGCGTTGAATTGGACGGCGCGGCTGTCGCCCTTGGCGAAGGCGACGAAGCGCGGCATTTCCACCAGCGGTTTGGGCAGGATGCGCACATTGGGCAAGGCGCGCAGCTGGCGGGCGTAGTAGAGCAGCTGGCCGCGGTCGCCGACGATCAGGTCGATGCGGCCGGCCAGCAGCATCAGCAGCAGCTGTTCGGGATTGGTGGCGCTGGCGTCGCGCTTGAGCTGGGCCCTGTCGAAGGCGGATTCATAGGCGTAGCCGTGAACCTGGCCTATGGTCAGCGGGGCCAGGTCGGCCAGGGTGCTCCAGTTTTGCAGGCCGTGCTGCTTCAAGACCATGAACACGGTGCGGCCGGTGCGTATCGGGCCGGCCAGTTCGTACTGGCCGCGCCGCTCGGCGGTGCCGGCGAACTGAAAAGCCATGTCCACATCGCCGTTGCCCAGCATCTGCTTGACGCGTTCCCAGGGATAGAGGTGCAACTGATAGGGGATTCTGGCTTCCGCCATCACCGCCTGGACAATGTCCACGTCCAGGCCCTGGGGTTTGGCGCCGGCGTCGTTCTGGTAGCTATAGGGCGCGAACTGGATGTCGCCGGCGATGCGCCAGGTCTCCGGCTGGGCCGCCCAGGCCGCCCCGCAAAACAACAGCATGCTCAACACACGCCTCATGGTTGCCCCCGTCGTCGCCGCCTTCCGTTGGTATAGCCGGAGCGGGGCGGGGCGGCAAGCCGGGCGGTTTTTGCAAGCGTCCCGCGGCGGCCTTGCCGAGAATGGCCGTCAGGGGCGCCCCCTGGGCGGGGCGCGGTCGGTTCGCACTATCATTGACGGGGTAAGCCGCGATGTCTTCTTCCATTAGTTTCAGCGCCGGCGGTCCGGCGTTTTCCCTGAGCAACGAGCGGGTGGCCCGCATGATGAGTGGCGATCGGCAGACGGCCACGCATATGAGCTTGTGGGACAAGTTCAAGGATGTGTTCCGCGCCGAGAAAAAACAGGATGCGCTGAACACCCTGTTCAAGCTGGTGGACAGCCCGTCGCCGGCGCGCTCCTTCGATATTTTCAATCGCTTGGCGCAACTGGCCACGCCCAGCAACCGGAACTTGTTCACGGTCGCGGTGGCGCCGGAACAGGGCGGCGGCAAGATCAGTTACTGCATCAACGGCCAGCCGCTGAAAACGGAGCGACTGTCGCAGGAGGGGCGTGAAGTGGTGCTGGCGCGCCTGGGCGCGCCGCTGGGCGCCGAGCAGGCTCAGGCGCAGGCGGCGTCGCTGGCGGATTACCGGATGGACGTCTCGCCGGGGCTGATGTATCTGCTGGACGGCGATTTTGCTTCCGGCGGGGTGCACAAGCGCTTTCACGCCGATACCGGGGTCTTGCAGGCGCGGGACGGGGTGGGCCGGGCGGATTTCGTCCGCGAAGGCCAGCTGGAGGCGTACGCCGAGTCGCGTCCGGCGCTGCGGGCTTATCTCTCCACCCAGCAGCAGATCGCCGCGCCGCCGGGCGTCAGCGACAAGTTCGCCTACGCCCGGGTCGAGCAGTACGACCCGGCGGTCATCGTCAGCCGCGAACTGGATGTCGGCCTGCCTCTGCTGTCGCTGGATCAGGCCCGCAGCGTGGCGGCGCAATTGGTGGACATGACCAGGACCTTCTACTGCCATCAGCTGTCCCACCGCGATCTGCACATGCAGAACCTGCTGGTGCACGAACGCAAGGAGGACGGAGCGGTGTTCCTGAAGGCGATCGACTTTGGCCGCGCCAAGTTCGGCGAGTCGTTCGAGGCGGAGCGCTTCAACGACATCGATTACCTGTTCAACCGCGAAGGCTGCTCGCTGGCGGAGACGGTGGGCCGCAACTATCTGGCCGGCAAGGATTCGGCGGTGGCCAAGAAACATTACCCCTTGCATAAGCTGCTGGAGCGTTTCAACGCCCGCGGCGCGGAGGTGACGGAGACCTTGTCCGGCATCGGCAAGATGTTGAAGGCGGATTTGCAGATGGCGGGGCCGGAGGACGAGCGGCGCATCGATCAGGCGTTTGAGCGCGCCTCGGCCTCGGTGCAGATGGTCTTGGCCGGGCTGGCGCGTCCGCAGTTGGGGGTGGGTTTGCGTCTCTGAGAACCTGTTCGAAGTCTGCTGCGCTTCGTGAAAAGTCGCCCGGCGAGTACGACTTCAGAATGCTCATGTGCCGTATGGCCATTCCGCTTCTTCAGCCGCAAGGCCTTGTCTCGCGCATGCTCGCGAGACGTGGAACAGGCGCTGAGGATTTTCACGGTTCGCCGCGCGTCGGCGCCACGGCGCTGAAACCCGCGTGGAAAAGCCCCTCCCGGCTATGGCCGGGAGGGGCTTTCGCTTGCTTGGGCGCCGGCGGGCTCAGGCCGCGGCGGGCTGGGCGGGCTTTTTCAGCGCGCGCAGCGCGATCGCGGTGACGGCGGTGCCGGCCAGCAAGGCCAGCAGATAGAGGCCCAGGTGGCTGACGGCGTTGGGGATGGGCAGCACGAAGACGCCGCCGTGCGGCACTTTCAGCTCCACGCCGGCCAGCATGGAGATGGCGCCGGCCACGGCGGAACCCAGCATCAGCGCGGGGATCACCCGCAGCGGATCGCGCGCGGCGAAGGGGATGGCGCCTTCGCTGATGAAGGCCAGGCCCAACACGCCGGCGGCCTTGCCGGCCTCGCGCTCGTCGGCGCTGAAGCGATCGGCGAACAGCTTGGTGGCCAGCGCGATGCCCAGCGGCGGCGTCATGCCGGCGGCCATGGCCGCGGCCATCGGCGTATAGACCTGGCTGGCGATCAGGCCGGTGGAGAAGGCGTAGGCGGCCTTGTTGACCGGGCCGCCCATGTCGAAGGCCATCATCGCGCCGATGATGGCGCCCAGGACCAGCGCGCTGCTGCCTTGCAAGCTCTTCAGCGCCTCGGTCAGCATGCCCAGCAGGGCGGCCACCGGGCCGCCGATCACGTAGATCATCAAGAGGCCCACCAGCAGCGAGCCCAGCACCGGCAGGATGAGCACGGGCTTGAGGCCGTCCAGATTGCGACCCAGCTGGATCTTGCGGTTCAGCCAGTCGGTGCCGTAGCCGGCGATGAAGCCGGCGATGATGCCGCCGAGAAAGCCGGAGCCCAGGCTGGCGGCCAGCATGCCGCCCACCATGCCGGGCGCGATGCCGGGACGGTTGGCGATGGAGTAGGCGATATAGCCGGCGAGGATGGGCACCATCAGCGCGAAGGCGGATTTGGCGCCGATCTGGAACAGCGCCCAGGCCAGGGTGCCCTTGTTGGCGTCGTCGAAGGCGTAGATGCCGCCCAGCGCGAAAGCCAGCGCGATCATGATGCCGCCGGCGGTGACGAAGGGCAGCATGAAGGAAACGCCGGTCATCAGGTGCTTGTACGGGCCGCTGCGCTCGCTGGCCGGTTTTTCCGGCGCGGCGCCGGCGGCGTCCGGCCGGTGGGGCGCGGCCTCGGCGATGGCGCGGCGCAGCAGCGCCCGGCCGTCGTTGATGGCGGCCTTGGTGCCGCTCTGGAACAGACGCTTGCCGTGGAAGCGGCTCAGCTCCACCTGGGTGTCGGCGGCGATCAGCACCAGATCGGCTTCGGCGATCTCGCCGGCGCTGAGCGCGCTCTGCGCGCCCACCGAGCCCTGGGTTTCCACGCGGATGGCGTGGCCCAGCGCCTGGGCGGCCTGGCTCAGGCCTTCCGCCGCCATGAAGGTGTGGGCGATGCCGGTGGGGCAGGAGGTGACGGCGACGATGCGCAGCGCTTCGGTTTGCGGGGCGCTCAGGGCCGCAGCCCGGCGGACGGCGTCGGCCGGATCGGCCAGGGCCTGGTCCAGGCTCAGGCGGAGCGAGGGCAGGCCGTCCAGGCGCGGATCGGCGGCGGGGCCGATCAGGAGCGCGGCCTGGGCGGCGGCGATTTCGGCCGCGTCCAGCGGCGGCGCGCCGTCCAGTTCCAGGCTGAGAGAATGCCCGAGCCCTTGGGCGGCCTGGCGCAGCGCTTCCGCGGCCAGTCGGCCCTGGGTGCTGCGTTCGCCGGAGGCGATGATGGCAAGTAGGTTCATGGCGTTGTTTCCCTTGTGTTTTTAGTTTGGAGCCGCAGGCGAAGCCCCCTGATGCCGCGTCGCTAACGGGCGCTTAGCCCAGGTTTCGCAGCCGGACTTGCGCCGCCAGCGCGCGCACTTGTTCCGGCGGCGGCAGGTGCGGGCCGACGCGCGCCAGCTTGGCGGCGGCAAAGGCCACCGCCAGCCGGGCTTCGGCCTCGCGGTCCAGTCCGTCCAGCCGCGCGGCGGCGAGGCCGGCCACCAGCGCGTCGCCGGCGCCCACGGTGCTGAGCGGTTGTTGCGCGGGCAAGGCGGCCAGCAGCGCGTGGTCGCGGCCGGCGAACAGCGCGCCGTCCGCGCCCAGCGACACCACCACTTGTTCCACGCCGCGTTGCAGCAGCCCGCGCGCGCCGTCCAGCACCGCGGCGGTGTCGGGCAGGGCGCGGCCGGCCCAGTGCTCCAGTTCGTGGCGGTTGGGCTTGACGCAATGCGGCGGCGCGTCGCCGTCCAGCGTCTGGCTCAGCGCCTCGCCGCTGCTGTCCAGCAGCAGCCGCGCGCCCAGCGGCCGCAGCAGCCGGCACAGCCGCAGATAGCTGTTGGCGGGCAGGCCGGGCGGCAGGCTGCCGCACAAGGCCACGATGTCGCCGGGGCGCAGCCGGGCGGCCAGTTCGGCGCCCACTTGTTCCAGCTGCGCTTCGCCGGCGGCGATGCCGGGCAGATTGATGTCGGTGGTGTCGCCGCTGGAGAGGTCGGCCAGCTTGATGTTGACCCGGGTGTCGCCGGGCAGGCGCAGCATGTGGTCGGCGATGCGCTTGTCCAGGAACAACTGTTCGAAGGCTTCGCTGTTGTTGCGGCCCAGCAGGCCGCAGACGCTTACCGGCGCGCCCCAGTCCGCCAGGCAGCTGGCCACGTTGACGCCCTTGCCGCCGGCGTTGCTGCTGGCGCTTTGCGCCAGGTTGACCGCGCCGGGCGTCAGCCGGGCCAGGGCGATGGTCTGGTCCAGCGCCGGATTGAGGGTGACGGTGTGGACGCGCGCGCTCATGTCAGCTCCCGCGCCAGCATGCGCACTTCGTCGGCGCTGTCGCAGGCCAGCGCTTGCTGCGCCAGCTCGCGCAGCCGGTCGTGGCCGTTGGCGCACAGCTTGGCCTTGACCGAGGCCACGTCGCGCGGGCTCATCGACAGCTCGGCCACGCCCAGGCCGGTCAGCAGCGCGGCGCCGAAGGGATCGCCGGCGATGCCGCCGCACACGCCCACCCAGCGCTGATGGCGGGAGGCGCCGGCCACGGTGTGCTGGATCAGCCGCAGCACCGCGGGGTGCAGGCTGTCGGCTTCGGCCGCCAGTTCCGGGTGCTGCCGGTCCATCGCCAGCGTGTATTGGGTGAGGTCGTTGGTGCCGATGGAGAAGAAGTCCACGTATTCGGCCAGTTGATCGGCCAGCATGGCCGCGGCCGGCACTTCCACCATGATGCCCAGCGGCACCGCCGGGGCGTCCAGCTCGCGGCGTATGCCTTCGCACCATCCCTTGAGCCGGGTGATTTCCTTCAGCGAGGTGATCATCGGGAACATGATGGACAGCGGCTGGCCGCCGCGGGCGGCGCGGTAGAGCGCGCGCAGCTGGGGTTCCAGCAGATCGCGGCGGCGCAGCAGCAGACGCGAGCCGCGCATGCCGAGGAAGGGGTTTTCTTCGGCCGGCAGCTTCAGATAGTCCACCTGTTTGTCGCCGCCTATGTCCAGCGCGCGCACGATCAGCGGCCGGCCGTCCAGCGCGTCCAGCATGGCGCTGTAGGTGTGGAACTGTTCGTCCTCGCTCGGCGCCTGCTCGCGTTCCAGGAACAGGAATTCGGTGCGCATCAGGCCCACGCCTTCGGCGCCGGCGTCCAGCGCGGCGGCCACCTGGTCCGGACGGTTGATGTTGGCGGCGATTTCCACGCGGTGGCCGTCCGGCGTCACCGCCGGGCGCTGCCGCTGCTCTGCCTGCTGCTGCTGGGTGCGCTGCTGGGCCTGCAGCCAGTCGCGGGCGGAGGCCAGGTCTTGCTCGCCGGGGTTCAGATAGAGCCGGCCGCCCAGGCCGTCCAGAATGGCCGGGGTGCCGTCGGCGATGTCCAGCAGCGCCGGGCCGCCGGCCACCAGCGCCGGCAGGCCCAGGGTGCGCGCCAGGATGGCGGTGTGCGAGGTGGGGCCGCCCTGGGCGGTGGCCAGCGCGCGGATGCGGCCGGTGTCCAGGGTGGCGGTGTCGGACGGGGTGAGGTCGGCGGCCAGCAGGATGCAGTCGTCGCCGTCGATGTCGGCCAGCGTGGCGCTGTTCAGCGCCGGGTCCAGCTGGCGCAGCACGCGGCGGCCCACGTCGCGCAGGTCGGCGGCGCGCGCCGCCAGCAGCGGGTTGCCCAGCGCGGCCAGCCGTTCCGCCATGCGCTCCACCGCCTGGTGCCAGGCCCATTCCACGCCGTGGCCGCCCACCATCAGCTGGCAGGCCAGGGTGATCAGATCGGTGTCGGACAGCAGTTCCGCCTGGGCGTGGAAAATGCCGGCCTCGGCCTTGCCCAGCCGGCTGGCGGTGGCCGCGGCCAGTTCGTTCAGTTCGGCGCGGGTGGCGCTCAGCGCCGCGTGCAGGCGGTCGCCGCCTTCGCCCAGCGCCACCGGGCGGTCCGGCACTTTGAGCTGGCCGGCGTGCAGCACGCGCACCACGCCGATGGCGAGGCCGGGGCTGGCGGCGATGCCGGCGATGGACAGCGGGTGGCCGGGCGGGGTCCAGCCCTGTTGCGCGGCCAGCAGCTGCGCTTTTTGCGCGGCGAGCGCGGCGTCGGTCTGTTCCTGGGCCGAGGCGTCGCGCATCGCGGCCAGCAAGCCGGACAAAGCGGCGGCGGCGTCCGGCCCCTGGGCGGACACGGTGACGGTGTCGCCGTGGCGCAGGCCCAGTTGCAGCAGGCTGATCAGGTTCTTGGCGTCGGCGGCGTCCTGGCCGTGGCGCACTTGCAGCTGGGCGGCGTGGCGGCGCGCGGCTTCCACCCATTGGGCGGCCGGGCGCGCGTGCAGGCCGTTGGGGTAGTCGACTATCCATTGCGCGCGCTCGGCCAGATCGGCCGCGGCGTCGACGGCGGCGGGCGGCGCGTCTTCTTCCAGCAGGGCCAGCATCCGGGCCGGCTCTGCGGCGGTGAACAATTGCTCGAGCCTGGCCTCGTCCTGCAGCAGCCGGGTCAGCCGGCGCAGCAGGGTGATGTGTTCGTCGGATTGGGCGGCGATGGCGAACAGCAGCCGGGTGCGCTGGCCGGGATTCCATTCCAGGCCGTCCGGGATCTGCACGATGGCGATGCCGGTGCGGAGGATCAGCTGACGGTCTTCCACCATGCCGTGCGGAATGGCCAGGCCGTTGCCCAGGAAGGTGTTGGCCACCGCTTCGCGCCGCAGCAGGCTGTCGATGTAGGCCGGGTCTATGCAGCCGGCGTCGGCCAGCAATTGTCCGGCCAGGCGGATGGCCGCCTCTTTGTCGGCGGGCTGACAGCCCAGCCGGATCAGTTCGGGCTGGATCAGGGAGGAGGGCGATCCGGTGTCGTGCATGGCGGTCTCTTCTGTCGGTTCAATTGGCTGCGCGGTTCCGGGAACCCGTTCACGGCCCGACGCGCAAGCGGCGCGGCTTGGGACAGGCTCGGTATAGCGGATCGGCCCGCGTCCGCCAGCTGTCATTGCGGAGGGGCGGCGCCGTTCACGCGCTGAGTGGATTGAAAACGATTACATTTTTTCTGTCAATACAGTCGTAGTTTCGCCGCTACATCTTTGCGCCGTCTCAAGCGACAGTGTTGTAAAATTACGCTTTAAGGGTATGCTTGCGTAAACCCAGTTTCTATCTTGGTAAGAGAAAACGATTTCATATGACGGTCAGCATCAAGGATGTGGCGCTGGCGGCCGGCGTGTCGGTGGCCACCGTATCGCGGGCCCTGGCCAAGGGCCCGGTGAGCACGGCGCTGAAGGCCAAGGTGGAGGCGGCCATCGCCGCCACCGGTTATCGGCCCAATTTGTCCGCGCGGCGCTTGCGCTCGCGGCACAGCGACACCATAGGCCTGATCGTGTCCGACATCCGCAATCCCTTCTTCACCGCGGTCAGCCGCGCGGTGGAGGATGTGGCCTACCAGGCCGGCATGCGGGTGATTCTGTGCAATACCGACGAGAACCCGGACAAGGAGGCGATGTACCTCAGGCTGATGCAGGAGGAGCGCGTCACCGGAGTGATCTTCGCCGCCACCCGCGCCACGGCGGAGACGCTGGACGCGGAGGCGCTGGGGTTTCCGGTGGTCTTGATCGACCGGGCCGCGCCCGGCGGCGCGGCCGACGCGGTGGTCTTGGACAACGCCGCCGCCGCCGGCCTGTTGGTCGGCCATCTGCGCGAGCAGGGCCATGACCGCATCGGCGGGTTGTTCGGCAATACCAGCAGCACCGGCGCGGAGCGGCACGCCGGCTTCGCCGCGGCGCTGGCGGCGGCCGGGCTGGCCGCGCCGGCGCGCTTCGTCGCGCCCACGGCCGAGGCGGCGCAGCAGGCGGTGTCCGCCTGGCTGACGGAGGCGGAGGCGCCGCAGGCGCTGGTGATCAGCAACGGCCTGCTGCTGCTGGGGGCGATGCGCGCGGTGCGCGCGCTGGGCCTGGCCTTGCCGCGCCAGCTGGCGCTGGCCGGTTTCGACAACGACAGCTGGACCGAGCTGGCCGGTCCGGGGCTGACGGTGATCGAGCAGCCGGTGGACGAGATCGGCCGCGCGGCGATGGCGATGCTGCTGGAACGGCTGGAACAGCCGCAGCGGCCCACGCGCAAGGTGGTGCTGACCGGTCGTTTGGTGGTGCGGGGCTCCAGCCTGGCCGAGGGCTAGCCGCCGCGCTTGTGGCGGCGGCGAGACAGCCCCTGGTCCGGCGCGGAAGGCGGCCGCGGTTTTGATTTTTAATGTATTAAATATTGTGCCATGATTTGCCGATGCCGTTTCAGCCATCGCCGCCCAGCCGGGCGGCCGTCAGGAGGAGGCCCGCCATGGACACGCGTTACGCCGGGGACATTCATCTTTCCACACGCCAGGCGGCGGACGGCGACAAGCTGGATTTCTGGCTGAGCGAGGTGGACCGCCTCTTGGTCCGGGTGGAGTGCGACCGCCGTCCGGAAGAGCGGCTGGAGGCTTCGCTGGACTGGCAGGATTTCGGCCTGCTGCGCATGGCCACGATACGGGCCAACCAGCACGCGGTGACGCGCAGCGGACATAGCCTGAGCCGGGACGGCCGGGACTCCATCTTCGCCTGTTTGATGCTGCAGGGGCAGGGCTTCAGCCATCAGGGCGTGGAGTGCGCCCGCCACGGCCCGGGCGATGTGGTGCTGTACGATACCGCCCGCCCTTACGGCCACGGCTTTCCGGCCGATATGGCGATGGCGGTGCTGGACATTCCGCGGTCCTTGTTCCAGGAGCAGGTGGGGGTGTGGAACGAGCGCGGCCTGGTGCGCATCGAGCGCGCCGCCGGCATGGACGCCTTGGCCGCCCATCGCCTGCTCAGCGGCGGCGAGGCCGCGCGGCGGCATCTGGCCAGCCAGTTGCTGGAATGGCTGCATTCCTTGTGGAGCGCGCGCCTGGGCCTGCCGGCCTCCCGTTCTACCTTGTGCA
This sequence comes from Chromobacterium sp. FG22, assembly GCF_057809415.1. Lineage (NCBI taxonomy): Bacteria > Pseudomonadati > Pseudomonadota > Betaproteobacteria > Neisseriales > Chromobacteriaceae > Chromobacterium > Chromobacterium sp. FG22. Next base: position 84,245 of record NZ_JBMDJX010000016.1, read on the forward strand.
GCCTGTGGCGGGCCAAGGCTTATATCGAGCGGCATCTGGCCGAGGACGATCTGGATTGCGAGCGCATCAGCCGCGCGGTGGGCGTGTCCGCGCGTCAGCTGGCCCGCATCTTCGAGCAGGAGGGCGAGTCGGTGACGCGCCACCTGTGGGGCCGCCGGCTGGAACGCTGCCGCGTGGACCTGGCCGATCCGGCCTTGCGCCATTTATCGGTGAGCGAGCTGGCTTTCCGCTGGGGCTTCAACCATATCGCCCATTTCTGTCGCAGCTATAAACGCCGTTACGGCGAAACGCCGAGTCATACCCGAGCCGAGGCCCTGGCCGCGCGCGTCCTTCCCAGACAACAAGACTGTCCTCATTAGGCAAATTTCGCGTTCTCCCCATCGTTAGAGTGGACGGGTCCGCAGCGCTTTCTGGCGCGGCGGACGCCCAACTAATAAAGAGGAGACACCATCATGCACACACGAATGGGCGGTTCGCCGCCGGGCGGCCGCGCGCGCGCCGCTGGCGAAAGAGAGGCCCGCCATGCGCCTCTCCTATGAAAACAAATTGTTGGCCATCCTGGCGCTGAGCTTCGGTTTCGTGTTTTTCGACCGGTTGGCGCTGTCCTTCCTGTTTCCCTTCATGGCGGCGGAACTGCGTTTGAGCCCCGCGCATCTGGGCATGCTGGCGTCGGCGCTGGCGCTGACCTGGTCGCTGTCCGGCCTGGGCCTGGGCGCATGGTCGGACCGGCGCGGCGCGAAGAAGCCGATGCTGGTGGCGGCGGTGCTGGCGTTTTCGCTGTTTTCCGCCGCTTCCGGCCTGGTGGCCGGTTTTCTGTCCTTGCTGCTGTTCCGCGCGCTGATGGGCGTGGCGGAAGGACCGGTGCTGCCCATTTCCCAGTCCTTGCTGGCGGCGGGGTCCACGCCGGCGCGGCGCGGTTTCAATATGGGCATCGTCAACGGCTCCGCGCCGGGCTTGCTGGGCGCGGTGCTGGGGCCGCCGCTGCTGGTGGCGCTGGCCGAGGCCTACGGCTGGCGCGCGGCCTTCTATCTGTCCTGCCTGCCCGGCCTGCTGATCGCCTGGCTGGTGTGGCGGCATGTGCGCGAGCCGGCGCCCGCGCCGGCGCCGGCCGGCCGCGGCGGCGGTTTCGCTTCGTTGCTGGCCGAGCGCAACATCCTGCTGTGCGTGTTGATCGCCTGCAGCTACATCACCTGGTTCATCATCCTGATTTCCTTCACGCCCACCTTTCTGATCCAGGTCAAGGGCATGAGCCCGCAGGCGATGGGGGCGGTGATGAGCAGCCTGGGCTTCGCCTGGGTGGCGTGGGGCGGGCTGGTGCCGGCGATTTCGGACCGCATCGGCCGCAAGCCGGCCATGGTGGCGTTTTCCCTGATCGCCGCCTGCTGCCCGCTGGTGTTGCTGAACGTGGACCGCATGGTCTGGCTGTTGCCGCTGGTCTTCCTCACTTACACCGGCCTGGGCTGCTTCACCCTGTTCATGGCCACGATTCCGGCGGAGACGGTGTCGCCGCGGCGCATCGCCACCGCGCTGGGCATGATCATGGGGGTGGGCGAACTGGCGGGCGGTTTTGTCGCGCCCACGGTGGCCGGCTTCGCCGCGGACCGCTACGGCCTGTCCATCGTGATGTGGATCGCCATGGCCGGCGCGCTGCTGCCGGCCTTGCTGTCCTTGGGCCTGCGCGAAACCGCGCCGCTGCGGCTGAAGCCGGGCGGGGCCGCGCTGGAAGCCGACCGGGCGCCGACCTGAGCCGCCATTCTCATTGCGCGTCCCGCTGCGCCGGGACGCCGCACTCCCTGACGGAGATCATCATGCACAAGACCTTGATCAAGGCGCTGGCCGGGCTGTCGGCGGCGCTGGCCTGCGCGACGGCTCAGGCCACCCAGTCCGGCGCGGACACCATAGGCGCCGGCGCCGAGGGTTTTCTCGCCGGCGCGCTGCCGCCGGCCGGCTGGTACGGCGTGTTCTATTACACCCATTACCAGGCGGACCGCTTCAACGACGACGCCGGCCGTTCCGCTGCGCCGGGTTTCAAGCTGAGCGCCGACGTGCTGGTGCCGCGGCTGCTGTATATGTCGGACCGGACGCTGTGGGGCGGGCGCTTGGGCGGTTTCGCGCTGGCGCCGCTGCCCAGCTTGAGCCTGGACGCCGGCGGCGCGCATGAAAGCCGCAGCGGCCTGGGCGACGCGGTGTTGGGGCCGGTGCTGGCCTGGGGCGACGCCGGGCCGCTGCATACGGCGCTGGCGGCCGACATCGTGCTGCCCACCGGCGACTACGATCGCAATCGGATGTTGAACCTGGGGGCCCATCATTACTCGCTGCGTCCGGTATTCGCCTTTTCCTATCTGCCGGCGTCCGGCTGGGAGCTGTCGTCCAAGATCAGCTACACCTTCAACGGCAAGAACCGCGATACCGATTACCAATCCGGCCAGCTGTTCCACTTCGATTACTCGCTGAGCTACGCGGCCGGCCCGGCCTGGAGGCTGGGCTTGAACGGCTACTTCATCAAGCAGACCACGGACGATGTCCAGTACGGCCGGGCGGTGGCGGGCAACGGTTTTCGCGGCCAGGCTTTCGCCATCGGTCCGGCGCTGCGTTACCAGTTCGACAAGGCCGGTCTGGAATTGAGGTGGTTGAAGGAGTTCGATGTGCGCAACCGGCCCGAGGGCAGCGCAGTCTGGGCCAAGCTGGTGCTGCCGCTGTAACGGGCGGACATGGGGCTTGCAAACACGGCCGGGCGCTTGCGTCCGGCTTTTTTCTTGGCGGAGCCGCGCTCCCGCGCGCGCTCGTCTTCATTTTCCTCTCTTGCTTCTTCTTTCTTCACCGCGCCGTCATCGAGATGCCGCATGATTGGAATTCTTGTGCAATCCAGTGCGCTTCCCATTCCGCGACGCAGTCCGGATGACCGCTGCCCGCTGCAGGCCTGGCGGTCCCAAATTCGTCATGGCGGGCAAGTTGATCGCTTATTGCGCATCTCCCCGCAGCTTGTCGCTGAGTTGGAAAGAAAATCCATGAGTAAGCTTGAGCCACGCCATCACAGACAGGGATGGGAAATCGCGCTGATTTTAGTCACCGCCTTATGGGGGTGGTCCTTTGTCGCTATTCACGATGCGCTGAACGATCTAAGCGACTCGGCGTTTAACGCCTACCGGTTTCTCATCGCCGCGCTGGCGATGTGGATCGTGGTGCGGGTCAAAGGGAGTCGATTCTCGCGGCAGGATGTTTTCGGAGGCGTCGCCGCTGGCGTCGCGCTATATCTGGCCTTCTTTTTTCAAACCAAGGGCTTGGCTTACACCACCGCTTCCAATGCCAGTTTCATTACGGGCTTGGCCGTTGTCTTTACTCCGCTGTTTGCTTATTGGCTGTTAAAGGTGCGCCCGGAAAAACGTCAGCTATTCGGCGCAGCCACGGCGACGATTGGGCTTGCTTTGCTGACCTTGAAAAATCTGGCCATGCATTGGGGAGATATGCTGGTTGTGCTTTGTGCGGCTTCCTTCGCTTTGCACATTGTTGTTTTGTCCAAGGTCAGCAAAACAGCGCGGGTATTGAACATCGCCTTTGTCCAGGTCGCGGTCGTGGGGGGCTTGTCCTTGCTGCAGTCATTGGCTTTGAATGAGTTCTCGCTTCCCTTTCGAAGCGAGACGATGACGGCGATTCTTATCATCGCCCTATTGGGAACGGCAGTCGGTTTTTATGTGCAGACCCGGGCCCAAGTGGCCTCTTCGCCCAATCGAATCGCATTGATCATTGTGCTGGAACCGCTGTTTGGCGGTGTTTTTGCTTATTTCCTGGCCGGCGACCGCTTGTCGCCTCTGAATTTACTGGGGGCCGGGCTGATTATTCTGGGCATGCTGATCACGGAATTTCATTTGAAGGCAAGCCGCGCCGGAGCGGATTAACCCTTCGCCGCGGGTTTTGACGCCGCGGCCATGGCGGGCCGCATCTTGCGCGGCTTGGATGTTTCCATCCCCGCCGTCGCAGGATCTTGAAACGCAGGGGGGCGGCGCTTACTGGCCGCTGAGCATGAATTCCGCGCAGCGCTCGGCGATCATCACCACCGGCGCGTTGGTGTTGCCGGAGACGATGGCGGGCATCACCGAGGCGTCGCAGACGCGCAGGCCGGCCACGCCCTTGACGCGCAGCCTCGGGTCCACCACCGCGTCGGCGTCGGCGCCCATGCGGCAGGTGCCGGCCGGGTGGTAGACGGTCTTGGCGAACTGGCGGATGTGTTGTTCCAGCAGCGCGTCGTCGGCGTCTTCGGCCGGCGAGGGCAGCAGTTCTTCGGCGATCAGCCGGCGCATGGACGGCGCCCGCAGGACGCGGCGCGCCAGCTTGACGCCGCGCAGCAGGCCGGCGAGGTCCTCGGCCTCGCGCAGGGCGCCGCTGTCGAAGCGCAGCGGCGCGGCCGGGTCGGCGGAGGCCAGCGCGACGCTGCCGCGCGACTTGGGACGCAGCAGGCAGGGATTGATGGAAATGCCGTGGCCGGGCAAGGGCTCGCGGTCGACGTCGCCCACCAGGGTGGGCAGTACGTGGAACTGGATGTCCGGCCGGCCGCCGCCGCCGGTGTCGACGAAAGCGCCGGACTCCACCACGTTGGAGCTCAGCAAGCCGGTGCGGAACAGCTGCCATTGCAGGCCGTGGCGCAGCGCGGCCAGGCCGCGGTCCTGGCCCAGCAGGCTGATGGGCGCGCGGGCGCGGCCGTAGACCGACACTTCCAGATGGTCCTGGTAGTTGGCGCCCACTTGCGGCGCGTCGCGCAGCACGGCGACGCCGTGTTCGCGCAGCTGCGCCGCCGGGCCGATGCCGGACAGCATCAGCAGCTTGGGGCTGGACAGCGCGCCGGCGCAGAGCACGATTTCCGCCGCGGCGCGCGCGCGCTGGACGCCGCCGGCGTCGCGCCATTCCACCTGACAGGCGCGGCCGCCGTCGAACCCGATTTTTTGCACATAGCAGCCGGTGCGCAGGTCCAGCTTGGGGTCTTGGCGGACCGCGGCCAGATAGGTGGCGGCGGTGCTGCCGCGCTGTCCGTCGAAGGTGGTGGTGTGGTAGAAGCCGACGCCGGCCTGTTCGCGGCCGTTGAAGTCGTCGTTGTAGGCCAGGCCGGCTTCCTGCGCGCCCTGGACGAAGGCCAGGCTCAGCGGATGGCGGTAGCGGGCGTCGCTGACTTTCAGCGGCCCGTCCACGCCGTGGTAGGGCTCGGACAAGCGCATATGGCTTTCCGCCTTCTTGAAGGCGGGCAGCACTTGCGACCATTCCCAGCCCGCGCAGCCCAGAGCGGCCCAGTCGTCGTAGTCGGCGGCCTGGCCGCGGATATAGACCATGGCGTTGACCGAGCTGCCGCCGCCCAGGGTGCGGCCCTGCGGGACGAAGATGCGTCTGCCGGCGGCTTCCGGCTGCGGTTCGCTGCGGTAGGTGACGGTGCGTTCGCTGCCCAGCACCTTGATGAAGGCGGCCGGCATGCGGATGTAGGGGTTGTCGTCCGGCGGGCCGTCTTCCAGCAGCAGCACGTGCTTGCCGGCCTGGATCAGCCTGTGGGTCAGCACGCAGCCGGCGGAGCCGGCTCCGATCAGGATGTAGTCGTAGTCGCGCATGGCGTCTCCCTTGTTGTCGCGCCGCCCTTGGACTGTTTGAGGATGGGCGGTCGCTCCAGCATAGGGCGGCCGCGCGCGGCGGCCTTGACCCGGCGCGCCCCGGACCTTGACCGCCGCGGACGCGGCGACGGGAGGCGGGCTCAGCCCTGGCGGATCAGCGCGCGCAGCACGCGTTTGCAGGCGGCCAGATCCTGTTCGTCCAGGCCGGACTGAATCTCCCGTTGCTGCTGGCCGGCGATGCGCCACAGCGTGGCGGCCTGCTCGCGGCCGGCCTCGCTGAGGCGGCAGCCGGCGGCGTCGCGGCTCAGCAACCCCTTGCGGCGCAGCTCGGCCTCGGCCAGTTCTATCGCCTCCGGCGGCATCGCCGTCTCGCGTTGCAGCGCGCAGGCATCCTGCTCCGCTTGCTGTTCCAGCACCAGCAGCAGCCGCGCTTCGCCGCCGCTCAGCCCGGTGGCGAGCTGGCGCGGCCGGTAGCTGGCCTGGTAGGCCTGCAGCGCCTGGGTCAGCAGATAGAGCAGATTGTCGCCCAGCCAGCCGGGCAGCGGTTCCGCGGCGGCGGCCGGGCGCGCGCGCGGCAGCGCGGCGGCGTACACGCCCTGGTGGTAGAGCAGCGGCGCGGCGCCGCAGTCGTCGAAGGTTTCGACCAGGCCGAGCAGAATCCAGTGGTCGCCGCCGTCCAGCTTTTGATGCAGGCGGCAATGGAAGCGGGCGGCGCAGCCGTCCAGCAAGGGCGCGCCGCCAAGGCCGGTTTCCGGCGTCAGGCCGGCGAATTTGTCGGCGCCGGCGCGGGCGAAGCGGTTGGACAGCTCGATCTGGTCGGCGGCCAGCACATGGACGACGAAGTGGCCGGCCTGTTCGAACACCGCGTTGCTGGCGGAGCGCTTGTCCAGGCTCCACAGCACCAGCGGCGGGTCCAGCGAGACGGAGTTGAAGCTGTTGGCGGTGACGCCGGCGCGTTCGCCGTCCGGCGCGGTCGCGGTGACGACGGTGACGCCGGTGGCGAAGTTGCCGAGCGCGCGGCGCAGCGCGCGCGCGTCGTGGGCAGGGGCGGGTGCGTTCATGGCGTGTCCTCGGGGCCGTCCGGCGCGGGGCCGGCGCGGCGCGGGTGGGAGGGGCTAATGTCGGTAGAGCCTGTTCGCGATTTCGCGGGCGGGAACGGGGCAGGGCGAAAACCACTGGGACAGCGGCTTTGCTCATACGGCGCATGAACGTTTCGAAGCGGCGTTCACCCTGTCGGGCCTCAGCGAAGATCGTAAACGGCTCGTCTAGACCATGGCGGGGTCCGGCTCCAGCCCCAGCAGCGAACGGCCCAGGATCTGGGCGCAGACGTCGTAGTCGGTGTAGGCGTGGGCGCCGGTCATGTGCGAGTCGCGGAACAGCCGCTGCGCCTCGTTTTCCAGCCGCCAGCAATTGCCGCCCATGGATTCGAACAAGCGGTCCACCGCCTGGATGCACATTTTCACCGCGTAAGCCTGATTGGTGCGCCAGAAAGCCAGCGTTTCCGCCGTGGGATAGCGTTTGGCCGCGCCGTGCTCGGCGTGCTCGCGCCAGCTGGCTTCCAGCAAGGCGCGCGCGGCCAGCACTTGGTGGGTGGATTCGGCCAGCCGCATATAGGCGGGCAGCGCCGCGCCCACCTGGGCGCCGGTATAGGCGCGGATGCGGTTGCGGCTGCGCTCCTTGAACACTTGCAGCATGCGCTCGGCCACGCCCAGGCTGATGGCGGCGAAGCCGCTGGCGAAGTAGGGCCGGTAGGGCGCGTAGAAGATCTTGCTGTCCGGGTACAGGCCGAAGCCGGCGGAGCGGCCTTCCATCATGTCCTTGGCCGCTTCGATCCGGTGTTCCGGCACGAAGACCTTGTCCACCAGCAGGGTCTTGGTGCCGCTGCCCTGCATGCCGGCGGCGCGCCAGTCGTCGCGGATTTGGTAATTGGCGCGCGGCACCACGCCGAAGCAGTATTGCGGCTCGCCGTCCGGGCCGGGGCGGCGGAAGCCCAGGATCGCCCATTCGGCGTGGTCGCAGCCGCTGCTCCAGCCCATTTCTCCGCTGAGCAGCACGCCGCCGTCCGCGGCCTCGGCCCGGCCCAGCGGCGCGATGCTGCTGCTGGCGGTGGCGTCCGGCGCGCCGCCCCAGACTTCCTCTTGCAGCCGGGCGGAGAACAGCGCGATCTGATGGCTGTGGGTGGCCAGCAGGCTGGCGGCCCAGGCGGTGCTGGCGCAGGCGCCGGCCAGCGCCGCCACGCAATCGGCGAATTCGGGCAGGCTGATTTCCAGGCCGCCGTAGGGCCTGGGCTGAAAGGCGCGATGAAAGCCCACGCTTTTCAAGAGGGCGATGTTTTCCGCCGGCACGGTGCGTTCGCGTTCCGCCCGCTCCGCGTTGGCGGCGATGGCGGGCAGGATGGGGAGCAGGGTTTCCAGCAAGGGGTTGGGGTGGCGCATGGAGGTCTCCTTTGTGCTTGATGGCGCTGAAGCGGCCCGCCTTTGGCGGCGGGCGTTTCAATAATGAATACATTCAGCGAATTTGCATTATGGATAGCGACACCACGCACTGGAATGCATCTTCCAAGCTGTCTTAGGTACTTTTCATGGCGCTTCAGCATGAACGGCGGCGACGACGGGCCGGCGCCAGCGTATCGGCGACGCGGCTTGCTCGGCCTCGTGCTCCGGCCCCAGCGGGATGTCGCGGCGGTCGCGCAGCAAGAGCGCGGAGGCGAGGCCGATCAGCGTCATGCCGCTCAGATAGGCGGTCACCGCGGCGGTGGAGCCGGTCTGGGCGATCAGGGCCTTGGCGATCATCGGCGCGAAGGCGCCGCCGAGGATGGCGCCCAGCGCGTAGGAAATGGAGACGCCGGAGAAGCGCACCGAGGCGGGGAAGAGCTCGGCGTAGAAGGCCGATTGCGCGCCGTACGTCAGGCCGGTGCCCACCGACAGCAGGCACAGGGCCAGCAGCACCGCCGGCAGGCTGGCGCTATTGATCAGCGGGAACAGCGTCAGCACGCCGGCCAGCTGCACGCCGAAGCCGATCAGGTAGACGCGGCGGCGGCCGATATGGTCCGACCAGACGCCGGCCAGCCAGGTGAAGGCCATCCAGCAGGCGGAGGCGAAGGCGACGGCGAGCAGTACCGGGGTGCGCTCCATGCGCAGCGCGCCGGCGGGGTCGGTGGTGTAGTTCTGGATGAAGCCGCCGGTGGTCATGTAACCGACGGCGCTGTTGCCGGCGAAGAGCAGCGCGGCCAGCAGCACCAGCGGCGCGTGCCGGCGGAACAGGTCCAGCACCGGGGTGCGCGATCCGGCCTTGCGCGCCTTGATCTCCTCGAAGACCGGGCTTTCCTCCACCGAGCGGCGCACCCATTGGCCGATGAACAGCAGCACGACGCTGAGCAGGAAGGGCACGCGCCAGCCCCATTCCAGAAAGGCGTCGCCGGGGGAGACCACGCCGCTCATCAGCGCGAACACGCCGGAGGCCAGCAGCAGGCCCAGCGGCACGCCTATCTGCGGGAAGGCGCCGTAGCGGCCGCGCTGGCCGCGCGGCGCGTGCTCCACCGCCATCAGCACCGCGCCGCCCCATTCGCCGCCGGCGGAAATGCCTTGCAGCACGCGCAGCAGGATCAGGGCCAGCGGCGCCAGCAGGCCGGCGGATTCATAAGTGGGCAACAGGCCGATCAGCGCGGTGGAGGCGCCCATCAGCACCAGGGTCAGCACCAGCATCGCGCGCCGGCCCAGGCGGTCGCCGTAGTGGCCGGCGAGAAAGGCGCCCAGCGGCCGAAACAGAAAGCTGACGCCGACCGAGGCGAAGGCGATCAGGGTGGCGAAGCGGTCGCCGGCCGGAGCGAAGAACAGTTTGTTGAACACCAGGCCGGCGGCGCTGGCGTAGATGAAGAAGTCGTACCATTCGATGGCGGTGCCGATCACGGTGGCGTAGGCGACTTTGCGCGCGTGGGCGCTTGCGGCGGCGGGGGTGTGGCTCATCTTGCGTTCTCCTCGGGGGTGGGGCCGGGATCGGCTCCGGGCGGCGCCTTGTTCTTGTGTGGTCGCCGCGGGTCAGTCAGTAGGCGGATGGCGTCGGCGGCCGGCCGGGCGCTTCGTCGCGAAAGGCCGCCGCCAGCGCTTCGGCGCGGCGCGCCAGCAAGGTGGTGTCGACGCCGACGGCGATGAAGCCCGCGCCCAGCGCCAACAGCCGGCGCGCTTCGGCCTCGTCGGCCATCAGGATGCCGGCGGCCTTGCCCTGGGCGCGGATGCGGCGGATGGCGTCGTCCATCGCCGCGCGCACTTCAGGGTGGTCGGGCCGGCCCGGATGGCCCATGTCGGCGGCCAGGTCGGCCGGGCCGATGAAGACGCCGTCCACGCCGTCGGTGGCGGCGATGCCTTCCAGCGCGGCCAGGGCCTGGCGGGTTTCCACCTGGGCCAGCACGCAGATTTCATCGTCGGCCCGCGTCAGGTAATCCGGCACGCGGTTCCAGCGCGAGGCGCGCGCCAGCGCGCTGCCCACGCCGCGGACGCCGCGCGGCGGATAGCGGGTGGCGGCCACCGCCCGCGCCGCCTCGTCGGCGTTCTGCACCATGGGCAGCATCAGCGTTTGCGCGCCGATGTCCAGCAACTGCTTGATGCGCACCGGGTCGTTGCTGGCGGCGCGCACCACCGGGTGGCTGGGGTAGGGCGCGACAGCCTGCAGTTGCAGCAGCACGTCCCTGAGCTCGTTGGGCGCGTGTTCGCCGTCTATCAGCAGCCAGTCGAAGCCGGCGCCGGCCAGCAGTTCGGCGCTGTAGGGGCTGGCCAGGCCCAGCCACAGGCCGATCTGGCGGCGGCCGTCGCGCAGCGCGGCCTTGAAGGGGTTGGCGGGAAGTTGCATGGAGGTTCCTCGAGCGGGTTCAGACGAAGCGGCAGCTGATCGCGCCCAGCGGGCCGTAGTCGACGTGGAAGGTGTCGCCGGCGCGCGCCGGCACCGGCCGGGTGAAGGAACCGGCCAGGATCACCTGGCCGGCCTTGAGCTCCACGTCGAAAGGCGAGAGCTTGTTGGCCAGCCAGGCCACGCCGTTGGCCGGGTGGTTGAGCACGGCGGCGGCGACGCCGGATTCCTCGATCACGCCGTTGCGGTACATCAGCGCGGCCACCCAGCGCAGGTCCAGCTCGCGCGGGCGCACCGGCCGGCCGCCCAGCACCACGCCGGCGTTGGCGGCGTTGTCCGCTATGGTGTCGAACACCTTGCGCGGACGCTGGCTGTCCGGGTCTATGGACTGGCTGCGCGCGTCGATGATTTCCAGCGCCGGGATCACGTAATCGGCGGCGTCGTAGACGTCGAACAAGGTGGCGCCGGGGCCGGACAGCGGCCGGCCCAGCACGAAGGCCAGCTCCACTTCCACCCGCGGCACGATGAAGCGCGACACCGGGATGTCGGCGCCGTCGTTGAAGAACATATCGTCCAGCAGCGCGCCGTAGTCCGGCTCGTTGATCTGCGAGGACATCTGCATCGCGCGCGAGGTCAGGCCTATCTTGTGGCCCTTGAGGCGGCGTCCCTCCGCCAGCTTCATCTCCACCCAGCAGCGCTGGATGGCGTAAGCGTCCTCTATGGTGATCTCGGGGTGGTCCAGCGAGAGCTGGCGGATCTGCCGGCGTTCGCGCTCGGCGTCGTGCAGGCGGCGCGCGGCGCCGCGAATCAGGTCGGGGCTGAGCATGGAGTCTTTCATGGTGGTCGCTGAGCTTCGTGATCGGTTTCGTCCGTTTCAGCCCGGCGGGCTGAAGCGTTGATGCACGTTGTTGCGCTTGAAGTTGAGGGTGGCGGACAGTTCGGTCAGTTCGAAGCTGAGCGCCAGATAGCGTTGGGCGAGCAGCGGTTCGAAGTGGCGCTGGATCAGCGCGAACAGCTGTTCGGCGGTGGCGCGGCGATCGGCCTCGCTGCGGCCGCTGCCGATCTGCAAGGTGCAGTGGACGAAGGCGTAGTCGGCCTCGCCGTCCGCCATGCGCCAGGTGTCCAGCCAGTGGGCGCGGCTGCGGATGCCGGCCAGCGGAAACAGGCCGCTGGCGGCCAGACAGTCGTGCACCTGGCGGAACAGCTCCGGCAGATCGGCCTGCGCGCGCAGATTGTCGGTGCATTCAGCGATGAAGTGCGGCATGGCGCTCTCCCAGCGGTTCCACCGGCAGCACCGCGTTGATCTGGCCGGTGCCGGAACTGCCGAAATAGGGGGTGATGATTTCCGCGCGGCCGCGGTAATCGCCCCAGCCCAGCGCGCCCAGCAGCATGGCGGTGTCGTGCATGAAGCCTTCGCCGTGACACTTCTCGGCGTACTCCGGCAGCATGTCGCAGAAGGTTTTCCAATCGCCGTCCAGCCACATGGCGATGACCTCCTGGTCCATGCTTTCCAGGAAGGGGCTCCAGGCCTTGTGCAGGAATTGATCGGCGGTGCCGTTCTGGGCGAAACGATGGGACAGCGAGCCGCTGGCGAAGAAGGCGACGCGGCCGTCGTAATCGCGCTCCACCGCCTCGCGCATCGCCGCGCCCAGCCGCGCGCTGTCGGCCAGATCGTGCACCGTGCACAGCGCGGCCACCGACACCACTTTGAAACGCCGGTCGGCGTTCATATAGCGCATCGGCACCAGGGTGCCGTACTCCAGCGCCAGCGTGGTGGCGTCGTGGGCGCGGGTATGCACGCCGGCGGCGGTGGCCGCCTCGGCCAGCAGCTTGCCCAGCGCGGGGTTGCCCGGATAGGCGTAGGGCATGTTCTTGATGAAGTGCGGCAGCTCGTTGCTGGTGTACACGCCTTCGAAAGCCGGCGCGCAGTTGACGTGGTAGCCGGAATTGACCAGCCAGTGGGTGTCGAACACCACGATGGTGTCCACGTCCAGTTCGCGGCAGCGGCGGCTGATTTCCTTGTGGCCGTCTATGGCGGCCTGGCGGCAGCCTTGATGCGGGCCGGGCAGTTCCGACAGATACATGGACGGCACATGCGTGATCTTGGCCGCCAGGGCTAGGGTTCCCATTGCGTTCTCCTCGGTGCGACTGGGCCGCGGGGCCGGCGCAGTCTTGCTGCTTGGATCGGTGTCGCGCCGGGGCCGGCCGTCTGCGCGGCCTGGGCCCCGGCGGCGCCTCAGGCTTGTTCCACGCCCCAGCGCGGGATGAAATGGCCGCCCATGGAGACGCAGACGTTTTTCACCTCGGCAAAGGCTTCAAAGCTGTATTCGCCGCCCTCGCGGCCAACGCCGGAGGCCTTGACACCGCCGAAGGGCTGGCGCAGATCGCGGACGTTCTGGCTGTTGACGAAGACCATGCCGGCCTCGATGCCGCGCGCCAGCCGGTGGGCCTTGCCGATGTCCTGGGTCCAGATGTAGGAGGCCAGGCCGTAATCGACGTCGTTGGCCTGGCGCAGCGCGTCGGCCTCGTCGCTGAAGCGCAGCAGGCAGGCCACCGGGCCGAAGATTTCCTCCTGGGCGATGCGCATGCGGTTGTCGACGTCGGCGAAGACGGTGGGGCGGATGAAGTGGCCGGAGGCCAGCGATTCGGGCAGGCCGGCCGGCCGTTCCAGGCCGCCGGCCACCAGCCGCGCGCCTTCTTCCAGACCGATGCGGATATAGCCGGTGACCTTGTCGTAATGCTGGCGGGTGATCATCGAACCCACCTGGGTGGCGGGGTTTTGCGGATCGCCGACGATCAAGCGCTGGGCGCGGGCGGCGAATTCCGCGACGAAGCGGTCGTAGATGCCGTTCTGCACGAAGATGCGGCTGCCGGCGGTGCAGCGTTCGCCGTTGAGGGAGAAGATGGTGAACAGCGCGGCGTCCAGCGCGCGATCGAAGTCGGCATCGTCGAACACCAGCACCGGCGATTTGCCGCCCAGCTCCATCGAGTACTTCTTCAGCCCGGCGTTCTGCATGATGCGCCGGCCGGTGGCGGTGCCGCCGGTGAAGGACACCGCGCGCACGTCCGGATGGCTGACCAGGGCTTCGCCGGCGCTGGCGCCGTAGCCCTGCACCACGTTGAACACGCCGGGCGGAATGCCGGCCTCCAGCGCCAGCCGGCCCAGTTCGTTGGCGGTCAGCGGCGACAGCTCGGACATCTTCAGCACCGCGGTATTGCCCAGCGCCAGGCAGGGCGCGGTCTTCCAGGTGGCGGTCATGAAGGGCACGTTCCACGGCGACACCAGCGCGCACACGCCCACCGGCTGGTACAGCGTGTAGTTGAGCATCTGCTCGTCCACTGGGTAGCTGTGGCCGTTCATCCGGGTGCAGACTTCGGCGAAAAAGTCGAAGTTGTGCGAGGCGCGCGGGATCAGCACATTGCGGGTCTGGTGGATGGGCAGGCCGGTGTCCAGCGTTTCCAGTTCCGCCAGCCGCGGCACATCGCGCTGGATCAATTCGCCCAGCCGGCGCATCAGCCGCGCGCGCTCCTTGGCCGGGGTGGCCGCCCACTTGGGAAAAGCCGCCTTGGCGGCGGCCACCGCCAGATTGATTTCCTCGGCGCCGCCGGCCGCCACTTCGCCCAGCGCTTCGCCGGTGGCCGGGTTGTAGTTGACGAAGCTGTCTTGGCTGGCCACTTCGCGGCCGTCTATCCAGTGTTTGATCATGGGGTTTCCTTTTCCGCGTTCCGGCGCGCGAGCCAGTCCGCTTCGCTGATGATCTGGTTGAGCAGCCGTCCGACGCCCTCGACCTCTACGACGACTTCGTCGCCGGGGCGCACGTCGGACAGGCCTTGCGGGGTGCCGGTGGCGATCATGTCGCCCGCTTGCAGCGTCATGAAGGCGGACAGGTATTCGATCAGATGGGGGATGTCGAACACCATGTCGCGGGTATTGCCGCTTTGGACGCGGCGGCCGTTGACATAGGTGGCCAGCTCCAGGCTGTGCGGGTCCGCCACCTCGTCGCGGTCCACCAGCCACGGGCCTATCGGGGTCAGGCCGTCGCGGTTTTTCACCCGCAGATTGGGCCGGTAGTAGTTTTCCAGGTAGTCGCGTACCGCGTAGTCGTTGCACACGGTGTAGCCGGCGACGTAGTCCATCGCCTGGGCGCGCTTCACCTTGCGCGCGGTCTTGCCGATCACCGCCACCAGTTCGCACTCGTAATGCATATATTCAACATTATCCGGCCGCATCGATTGCCGGCGATGGCCGGTCAGCGCGGCGGCCGTCTTCAGGAACACCAGCGGTTCGCTGGGCGGCTTGAAATCCAGTTCGGCGGCGTGGTCGGCGTAGTTGAGGCCCAGCGCGAACAGGGTGCCCTGGCAGGGCGGCAGCCATTCCGCCTCGGTTTCGTCCAGCCGGCGGCCGTCCGGCAGCAAGAGCGCGCCGTCGGCGCCGGCCTGCGCGCGCCAGGTTCGGCCCTGATAACGGATGCGGGCGTGTCTCATTGCATGTCCTCCTCGGCCGCGACGATGTTTTCCAGGCGGCCGATGCCGTCTATCTCCACCGCCACGGCGTCGCCCGGCCGCAGCCGCGCGCCGCGCGGCGGCGTGGCCACGATCAGCAGGTCGCCGGCGTAGAGGGTGAGGAACTGGCTGACGTCGGCGATCAACTGGGCGACGCCGCGCAGCCAGTCGGCGCTGTCGTTGGTTTCGGCCAGCGCGCCGTTGACATAGGTGCGCACCTGCACCCGTTGCGGGTCGATCGCGTCGGGGCCGGCTTCCGGGCCGACGGGGCAGAAGCCGTCGCGGCATTTGGCCTGGATCGCCGGGCGGTAGAAGCTGGTTTCCGCCAGGCTGACCTCGTTGACCACCGCATAACCGCCGACATGGGACAGCGCGTCGGCCGCGCTGACGCGGCAGGCGTCGCGGCCGATGCGCACGCCCAGCGCGCCGCCGGCGTAGACGGCGTCCGCGTCGGCGGGAAAGGGGATGGGCGCGCCGGCGACGCTGACGGTGTTGCGCGGTTTGACGAACAAGACCGGCGCTTGCGGCGGGCGCTGATAGGGCGCTTGTTCGAATTCCGCCGCCAGCGCCGCCTGCAAACGACGGTGGTTGAGCGCCGCGCCGTAGATGGCCGCCGGCCGCTCCGTCGCGGCGTCTAGGACCAGACTCATGCTTAACTCCTTGTTATTGAATGAATCGCCGTTGTTCAAATATTCATTAACATGTTAAAGTTTATAACGATGACGGCGGCCCGCTGTCAATGTTTATCCATGCTGCGTTGCGGGTAATATCGTCAAAAGCCGTGTTTGCGCGGCGGCGGCCCGGGCCGCCGATCCGGCGCGAAAGCCTGAGCGGCGGCCTTTTGGCGAGAGCGGAGGGCGAGGGCGGCCGACTATGGCGAAAATGTCACAAGGGAGGGGCGGCGATGAGCAGAATCCCGCGCGGTCTGGGCGCGCGCATACCCAATATCGACATCGGCAAGGCTTACGACAGCCCCTACGAGTCCGTCGACATCCATTGCGAATCCTTTGGCCGGCTGGCGGCCTTCTTCGGCCGCAATATGCCGGTGCATCGGCACGACCGCTTTTTGCAATTGCACTATCTCGCCAGCGGCGACATCCGTCTGCAACTGGAGGAAGACCATTACCAGGCGCGCGCCCCGCTCTTGTTCCTGACCCCGCCGACGGTGCCGCACGCCTTCATCACCGGGCCGGAGGCCGACGGCCATGTGCTGACCTTGCGCCAGGAACTGGCGCGCGGCTGGCTGGAGGAGGCGGGGCCGGACGCCTTGAGCGCGCCGTTCTGCGTGGAGCTGGCCGAAGTGCCGGCGGAATGGGCCGATATGGCGCGGCGCCTGCCCGAGCGGCTGGCGCAGTTGCAGCGGGAGAGCGAGGCGCCGGCGCCGGGCGCGGAGCTGGCGCGGCAAGCCCTGGCCCAGCTGGTGCTGGTGGACGTGCTGCGGCTGTCCGGCCTGCCGGGACCGCGCCGCGGGCCGCGGCGTGACGAGTGGCGGCTCTACCATCGCTTCAACGGCTTGATAGAAGCGCATTACCGCGAACACTGGAGCCTGGACCGCTACGCGGCCGAGCTGGGGGTCAGCGAGGCGCGGCTCAACGATGTGTGCCGCCGGCTGGCGGACCTGCCGTCCAAGCGGCTGGCGCACGATAGGCTGTTGCAGGAGGCCAAGCGCCTGCTGATCTACTCCGCCGCTTCGGTGCACGCCATCGCCTACGATTTGGGCTTCAAGGACCCAGCCTATTTTTCCCGTTTCTTCCAGCGCATGGCCGGGCGCTCGCCCAGCGACTACCGCGCGCGCCGTCAGGCCTGAGCTCGCGTCTAGTCCGCTGGATCGTTGACCGGCTCCAGTCCGCGCGCGCCGGGAGGCGCGTCCAGATGGGCCAGGGCTCGGCCGCGGGTGTGCGACGGGGCCTCGCCGAACAGCTTGCGGTAATCGGCGGCGAAATGGCCCAGGTGGTAAAAGCCCCAGGCGCCGGCGGCGTCGCGCACGCCGTGGCCGGGCCGCGCCGGGTTCAGCAGCATCCGGCGCACCGCGTTCAGACGGATGGAGCGCAGATAATCGACCGGCGTGGTGTCCGCCACCAGTTGAAAGCTGTTTTGCAGCGTGCGGCGGCTGACGCGCAGCCGGCTGCACAACTCCAGCACCGTCACCGGCTCGTCCGGCTTGGCCAGCGCCAGCGCCTGGCTGCGCCTGACGATGTCGCAATGGGTGGCGAAGGTCAGGTTGCCGCGGCGCTCGCCCAGCGCGCCGTCCGCCAAGGCGTCTTGCAGCAGGCTGAGCAACTGGTGCTGGATCACTTTCTGGTTGCCGGCGTAGGACAGCAGCGCCGGGTCCAATAAAGCCTGTTCGAACACGCCGTTCAGCAGCGCGCGCAGCGCTGCCAGCGCGGCCGGCCGGGCCGGAAACACCGGCGTTTTGCCGCGGGCCTCGCGCAGCGGGCGGCACAGCGCGGGCGTCAGTTCGGCCAGATCCTCGTAAGGCACCGACACCTGGACGGAGTCCGCGCCCGGCGGCAGGTGGAGGACGAAGTCCTCGCCGCCGCGCAGCGCCATCAGCGCGTCGTCGGGCACGGCGACGCCCTGCAGGCTCAGCGGCGACGGCGCGCGGATGGGCAGCGCGAAATGGATCATGCCGCCGGGCGCGCGGCCTTGCTGCACCACGCGCTGGTTGAAGCTTTCGCGGAAAATATCCAGGCGCGCGGTGCGCACCCGGCTCAAGGTGCTGCGGAAGCGGCCGCCGCTGATCTGGCTGTACAGCTGCTCCCAGCCGGGCAGGGCCTCGGCGTGCAGGTGGGCGTCGTCAAAGCAACGGGCTGCGGCAATCATCTGCTTTCTCCGGTGGGTGGGGATGGAGTCCGCCTGTTCTCGGTCCATTCTCTGGATCTCAAAATGATTAATATGTTATTTAAATCGAAATGTCCAGCGCTCTTTGCGTCGCTTAAGCATTGTTTTTACTGCATGTTTCCATCTGGCGACATGCTGCGCCGCAACGAGAAGGGCCGGGTCGCGCTTTGCCGATTTGGGATCAGCCGCGGCGGCGGCGCTGGGTATATTGGGCCATCGCCGGCCGCGCCTACGCGGCGGCAAGCTTGATCGAAAAGGAGACGAGGATGGATCAAAACCTGGTGCTGGTGCTGGATTCGGTGCGGGCCTTTCTGGAACGGGAGCACGGGCTGTGGATAGACGGCAAGCCGCGGGCGGCTTTGTCCGGCCGGCGCAAGGACGTGCGCAATCCGGCCAGCGGCGCGGTGATCGCCAGCGTGGCGGACGGCGAGGCCGCCGATGTGGACGCGGCGGTGGGCAGCGCGCGGCGCGCCTTCGAATCCGGCGTCTGGTCCGGCCTGCGGCCGGCCGAGCGCGAACGCGTATTGCTGAGGCTGGCGGATGTGCTGGAAGCGCACGCCGAGGAGCTGGCGCAGCTGGAAACGCTGAACCAGGGCAAGTCCATCCATCTGGCGCGGGCCATCGAGGTGGGCGGCTCCATCGAATACGTGCGCTATATGGCGGGCTGGGCCACCAAGATCACCGGCGAAACCCTGGACGTGTCGATTCCGGCGCCGCCGGGCGCGCGTTTCACCGCTTTCACCCGGCGCGAGCCGGTGGGCGTGGCCGCCGGCATCGCGCCGTGGAACTTCCCTTTGATGATCGCCTTGTGGAAAACGGTGCCGGCCCTGGCGGCCGGCTGCACGGCGGTGTTGAAGCCGGCCAGCGAGACGCCGCTGAGCGCCTTGCGCCTGGCGGAGCTGGCGTTGGAGGCCGGGGTGCCGCCGGGCGTGTTCAATGTGGTGACCGGGCGCGGCGAGGCGGCGGGCCGCGCGCTGGCCGGGCATCCGCTGATCGGCAAGGTCAGCTTCACCGGCTCCACCGAGGTGGGCAAGGCCGTCGGCCACGCCGCGCTGGACAATATGACCCGGCTGGCGCTGGAGCTGGGCGGCAAGAACCCGATGCTGGTGCTGGGCGACGCCGACATCGACCAGGCGGTGCGGGGCGCTTTGCTGGGCGGCTTTCTCAATCAGGGCCAGGTCTGCGCCGCCGCCTCGCGGCTGTACGTGCACCGCAGCAAGTTCAATCTGTTCGCCGAGGCGCTGTCCGCCGCCGTGGCCGGCATGCGGCTGGGGCCGGGCATGGATCTGGACGCCCAGGTCAACCCGCTGGTGTCGCAGCGGCGTCAGCAGGCGGTGTGCCGGCTGATCGAGCGCGGCCGCGCCGCCGGCGCCCGCGTGCTGACGGGCGGCGGCGCCGCCGACTTGCCCGGCTATTTCGTGCAGCCCACGGTGATGGCGGACCTGGCGCCGGACAATCCGGTGGCGCGCGAGGAAGTCTTCGGCCCGGTGCTGGCGCTGATGCCCTTCGACGAGGTGGACGAGGCGGTGGCGCTGGCCAACGACACGCGCTACGGCCTGGCCGCCAGCGTGTGGACCAATGATTTGTCGGCGGCGCTGGACATCGTGCCGCGTTTGCAGGCCGGCACGGTCTGGGTCAACAGCCATATACCGCTGGACCCGGGCATGCCCTTCGGCGGCTACAAGGAATCCGGCCTCGGCCGCGAGTTCGGCAAGGGCGCGGTGGAGAGTTTCACCGAGATCAAATCGGTCTGCATCGCCCATTGAGCGCGGACGCGCTTCCACTTTGATTCAGGAGAAAGACATGTCCTACGACAAGGCCCGTTTCTGGCACCCCATGCTGCATCCCAACGCAATGAAAGAGCGGCCGCCCATCCGCATCGTGCGCGGCGACGGCTGCCATGTGTTCGACGATCAGGGCGTCAAGCTGGTGGACGGCGTGGCCGGGCTGTGGAACGTCAACGTCGGCCACAACCGCGCTGAAATCAAGCAGGCCATCGCCCGGCAGCTGGACGAACTGGAGTATTTCCAGCTTTTCGACGGCATCTCCCATCCGCGGGCGGAGGAGTTGTCCGCGCTGCTGATCGACATGCTGCGGCCGGAAGACATGGCGCGGGTGGTGTTCAGCTCCGGCGGCTCGGACGCGGTGGAAACCGCGCTCAAGCTGGCGCGCCAATACTGGCGGCTCAAGGGCCAGCCGGACCGGGTTAAATTCATCTCCTTGAAGCAGGGCTATCACGGCACCCACTTCGGCGGCGGCTCGGTCAACGGCAACACGGTATTCCGCCGCAATTACGAACCGCTGCTGCCCGGCTGCTTCCATGTGGAGACCCCATGGCCCTACCGCAACCCCTTCACCGACGACCCTGAGGAGCTGGCCGAAATCTGCGCGCGGATGCTGGAGCGCGAGATCCTGTTCCAGAGCCCGGACACGGTGGCGGCCTTCATCGCCGAGCCGATACAGGGCGCCGGCGGCGTCATCGTGCCGCCGGCCAGCTATTGGCCGCGGGTGCGCGAGGTGTGCGACCGCCACGGCGTGCTGCTGATCGCCGACGAGGTGGTCACCGGCTTCGGCCGCTCCGGCGCCATGTTCGGCAGCCGGCTGTGGGGGGTGAAGCCGGACATGATGTGCCTGGCCAAGGGCATCTCCTCCGGCTATCTGCCGCTGGGGGCCACCGTGGTCAATCAGCGCGTGGCGGACGCCTTCGCCGCCAACGGCGATTTCGGCGGCGTCATCATGCACGGCTACACCTACGCCGGCCATCCGGTGGCCTGCGCCGCCGCCCTCGCCAATCTGCGCATCGTGCAGGAGGAAGACCTGCCGGCCCGCGCGGCGGAAACGGGCGACTACCTGCTGCGGCGGCTGCTGCCGCTGGCCGAGCGTTATCCGGCGGTGGGCGAGGTGCGCGGCAAGGGCCTGATGCTGGCCCTGGACCTGGTCAAGGACAAGGCCAGCCGGGAGCCGATAGACCCGCAAAGCGGCTACGCCGACAAGGTGGCGGAGATCGCGCGCCGGGCCGGCGCGCTGGTGCGGCCGGTGGGCAGCAAGATCATTCTGTCGCCGCCGCTGGTGTTGCAGCGCGAGCACGCCGATGTGATCGTGTCGGCCTTGGAAGCCGGGCTGGCCGAGGCCTGAACGGCCCGGCCCGAACGGGGAGCAGCCGGCCGCGCCGGCACGCCGCCAGGAAGACAGAGAGCGGCGGCCGGCGCGGCGGCGGATGGAAGAGGGAGGAGAACCATGTCTGTTAGCGAACGTTTGAGCCGCAGCCTGAGCCGCGGCGTGGTGGGCTTTCCGGTGGCGCTGGCCAGCTCGGTGGGCGTGGTGATGGCCAGCCCGGTGATACTGACCGCCACCAGCGGCTTCGGCATGGCCGGCGGCACTTTCGCGCTGGCGATGCTGATCGCCTATCTGATGATGCAGGCGCAGGCCACCACTTTCGCCGAAGCGGCGGCGATGCTGCCGACTTCCGGCGCGGTGTACGACTACATCAGCGCCGGCCTGGGCCGCGGCCTGGCCATCGCCGGCACCTTGTCGGCCTATCTATTGGTGCATGTGTTCGCTGGCACCGCCGAGACCATATTGTCCGGCATCATGGCGCTGGTGAATTTCGACCATCTCAACACCATGCTGGAAAAGAGCGGCAGCGCCTGGATGGTGGGCGTGGGCCTGGTCATCGTTTTCGGCGCGCTCAACGCACTGGGCGTGACCCTGTTCGGCAAGGCCGAGGTGGCGCTGACCTTCGGCATGTGGGCGACGCTGACCGTTTTCGGCGTGGCCGGCCTGCTGCGCGCGCCGGCGGTGGATCTGGGCGGCTGGTTCGGCGCACCGCTGCGTCTGGACGACCCGGGCCTGCTGCTCAGCCTGGTGGGCATGGCGATGTTCATGTTCGTCGGCGCGGAGCTGGTGACGCCGCTGGCGCCGGAGCTGCGCGATTCCGGCCGCGCCATTCCGCGGGCTTTGAAGATGGGGCTCAGCGGCGTGGCCGTCACCATGCTGCTGTACGGCGCGGCCATGGTGAGGCAGGTGGCCAATACGCCGCTGGACCCGGCCCATGCGGACGGCCCGCGGCTGCTGGACACGCCGATGGCGCTGCCGGCCTTCGCCGAGCGGGTGATGGGGCCGTTCGGCAAGATCTGGCTGGGCGTCGGCCTGTTGCTGGCCGGCGCGGCGACGATCAACACCCTGATGGCGGCGCTGCCGCGCATTCTGTACGGCATGGCCCAGGACGGCGCCTTGCCGCGCTGCTTCGCCTATCTGCATCCGCGTTTCAACACGCCGTGGTGCGGCATCGCGGCGGCGGTGCTCATCCCCTGTGTCCACGCCTGGTTGATCCAGGGCGATCTGGACCGCATCATGCCCCTGGTGCTGGCGGCGGTCTGTTCCTGGGGCGTGGCCTATCTGCTGGTGACGCTGTCCGTGGTGCGGCTGAGGCTGACGCGGCCGGATTTCCCGCGCGCCTACCGCTCGCCGTGGTTTCCGCTGCCGCAGATCGGCTCCGCGCTGGGCATCGTGCTGGCGATCTGTTTCATCACCCCGCCCGGCATGCAGGCGCGCGACATCTACCTGCCCTTTGGCTGGATGCTGGGCCTGACCCTGGTGTACGCGCTGCTGTGGACCTTGCTGGTGCAGAAGGTCAACCCGTTCCGGCCGGTGCCGCTGGAGCGGATTCTGGACACGCAGTGTCAGGGCGAGGACGAGGCCTTGCGGCGGGAGCTGGAACGTGTGGCCGCGGCTGGTTGAGGCCTGGCGCAGGCCGGGCGGCTATTGTCCGGGCGCGACGCTGGCGCGGCTGAGCCTGGACTGGCCGGAGCTGGATTGCCAGGCCGAAGAGGAGGCGGAGCGGCGTTTTCGCTTTCCGCACGGGGAGTGGAGTTTTTCGGCGCGGGAGCGGGTGGAGGCGGGCTGGCTGGCCTATATGGTGGCTTGCGAGTTCCGGCTGACGGTGCCGGGCGCGCCGGGCCGCGCGCGCATCCGCCTGCGTCACGGCGGCTTCTGGCGTCGCCGCGGCATCGTCGTCGATTTGCTGGACGGCGACGCCGCGGCGCTGGCGCCGCTGCTGGAGCGCTTGCGCGCCGACGCGGATGTGCGCGCCGCCCTGTCGCCGCTGGACTTCAAGCGTTGCGAGCTGCACGGCGGCCAGGACGGCTGGTTGCTGTGTCTGGAGCCTTACGGCGCCAGCGAGGTGGCGTGCCGGCTGCCGCCCTTGCGGCGCTACATCGGCCTGCGCGGCGTGCAGGGCCTGGCGGTGCTGGCCAGCCTGGCCGCCTGCCGCCGCGTCTTGCTGGCGGCGGAGGCGGGGCGGGGCTAGGTCTGGCGGGCGGTCCGCTCTTGAACAGGTTCTAAGACGGCGCGGGCAGGCTTTCCAGCTCATCCAGCAAGGCGAGCAAGGCTTGCAGTTTGGCCTGGGAAAAATGGGCTTCGATCTGGCGGTAACAGTCGTTGGACAGCGGAATGATGCGCTGGGTCAGCGTCTTGGCGTGCTGCGTCGGCGTGACGATCAAGCGACGGTTGTCCGCTTGGGCGCGGTGGCGGTAAACCAGATCGTCCCTTTCCATGCGCGCCAGGATGCCGCTGAGGCTGGGCGGGTGGATGCCGGCGCGCTGGGCGATCTCGCCGGCTTCCATGTTTCCGCGTTCCGCCAGCAGGCGCAGGACGCGCCATTGCTGTTCCGACAGGCCGTGACGGCTCAGCACCGGACGGAAGTAGGACATCACCGCTTCGCGCGCGCGCAGCAGGCGTTGCGGCAGTTGGTATTGGTAGGGACGCTGCGTAGGGTCCATGGCGGCTCCTTGGTTTAAAGTCGCGGGAGGGTAAGGGGGGGCGGCCTGTTTACTTTAAATGAATATATTAACATAATGCCGTCGGGTTTAGACGGCGAACGACAAGGAGGCTGAGATGTCTTTGCGCGATAAAACCATAGTGATCACCGGCGCGGGCTCCGGCATCGGCGCCGCTTGCGCGCGGCGCTTCGCCGCCGAAGGCGCGCGGCTGGCCCTGGTGGGACGGCGGGCCGGCCCCTTGCTGGCGCTGGCGGAGGAAACCGGCGGTCTGGCCTTGGCCGGCGACGCCGCCGACGCCGCTGCCTGGGAGGATTTCCTGGCGCGCATCCGCGCGCGCTGGGGCAGGGTGGACGGCTTGGCCGCCTGCGCCGGCGGCCTGGGCATGGGCGCGGCGCTGGACACCGACGACGCGGCCTGGCGCGCCGCGATGCGCGCCAATCTGGACACCGCCTTCGTCAGCGCCCGCGCCTGCCTGCCGGACCTGATCCGGCAGGGCGGCAGCATGGTGTTGCTGGCCTCCATCGCCGGTCTGGCGGCCGGGCCTGCGGCCTGCGGCTATGTGACGGCCAAGCACGCCTTGCTGGGCCTGGCCCGGTCGCTGGCGCGCGACTACGGGCCGGCGGTGCGGGTCAACGCCCTGTGTCCGGGCTGGGTGCGCACGCCGATGGCGGACGAGGAGATGCTGCCGCTGATGGCGGCTTATGGCGAGGATCTGGACGCCGCCTACCGGCGCGTCACCGCCGATGTGCCGTTGCGGCGGCCGGCGACGCCGGAGGACATCGCCGCGGTCTGCCGTTTCCTCTTGTCCGACGAGGCGGCCATGGTCAGCGGCGCCTGCCTGACGGCGGACGGCGGCGCGACGGCGGTGGATGTGCCGACGCTGGCGTACTCCCGGCTGGAGCGGGACTGAAGCCCGGCGCGGCTCCTCAGCCGCGAACGTGGTTGACGACGCTGGCCCGCGCGCCCACCCGGAAGTTGCGGGTGGCGCCGAAGCCGCCGTCCTGATAGCCGAAGATCTTGCCGTCGGTGCGCATCCGTTCCAGATCGATCAGGATCACGCCCAGGGTGGGGATGATTTTTTCGCGCCAGACGAATAAATACAGCCGCTCCGCCACTTGCAGGCAGTGGCAGCGGTCGACGTCGGCCAGGCCGCGCTCCACGCCTTCCAGGCAGTGCCAGGCGTAGAAACTGTCGTTCAGATAAATGTGTTCGTAGCACTCGGTGGGGCTGTAGCGGTAGCGGTTGCGCATGCCGATCAGCTCCGCGCTGGGCGGATGCGGCGGGACGCTCGCGGCGGCCTGGTCGACGGCGCCGTGGAGGAACTCGACGTCCACGCCGGTCAATTCCAGTTGGCGCTCCACCCGGTCGAAAGCGCAGATCCGCGCGGCGTCGGCGTCGGGCAGCCGGCCCAGAACCAGGGTGAAGCGGCGCTGCGCCAAGTCCAGGATCAGGCTGAGAGACTGCGCGGCCGGGCCCTGGTGACGGAAATCGATGAAATAGACGCCGGCGCGCAAGGAACTGGCGTGGAAGCCGTCTATCTCCGCCAGCGCCGAGGCTCGCCCCGGACGGTCAAGCAAGACGCGGGCGTCGCCGCCGGACTCCAGCCGGCAGTCCGCGGCGCTGTCGTCGTCGAAGCACAGCCGCAGGCTGCGGCCGTCCAGCTCGGCGCAGCGGGGCAGGGTCAGGCTGTCGGGCGCGAAGCCGTCGGCCAGTGCGCCGACCTGGATGAATTCGGGAGTGGGATTGGACATGGGGCGGCTCCTTATCGATGGCTAAATGGCGGACTCGGCTCGTTTTGGGGCGGGCGCTCACAACCCGAGCCGCTCGGCCTGCGCTTCCAGCAGGCGCGTTTGCAGCTCGCGCAGCGGCGCGCCGGGCTGCTGCGCGATGATCAGTTCCAGCAGCGGGTCCCGCACCTCGGTGCGGACGCCGGACAGCGCCTCCAGCGTGGCCAGGCCGCAAAAGGGCACGTAGGCCTCGGAATAGCCGCCCTCGTGCAGCAGGACCAGCCGCCCGCCCGCCTCGGCGTCGGCGTAGTCGGCCAGCTGCCGCGTCATCTCGCGGAAGGTGTCGCTGTGCGCCTGCATTCTGGCCAGGGGATCGACGGCGTTGGCGTCGTAGCCGCAGGCGACGATGATCAACTCGGGCCGGAAACGCCGCAGCGCCGGCAGCACCAGCAGCCGCATCGCGTCCAGATAGGCCTGGTGGCCGCCGCCGGGCAGCAAGGGGATGTTCAGATTGGCGTCCAGGCCCTCGCCCTCGCCGCGGTCCTCGGCCCCGCCGTAGCCGGGCGGATAACAGCCGTCCTGATGCAGGGAGAGGGTCAGCACATCGCCGCGCCGGTAAAAAATGGACTGGGTGCCGTTGCCGTGGTGTACGTCCCAATCGACGATGGCGACGCGGCTCAGGCCGTGGCGGGCGATGGCCAGCTCCGCGGCGAGGGCGGCGTTGGCCAGAAAACAGAAGCCCATCGCGCCGTCCGCCGAGCAATGATGGCCGGGCGGGCGCGACAGCGCGTAGGCCTTGTCCGCCTCGCCGGCGAGCACGGCGTTCACCGCGGCCCAGGCCAGGCCGGCGGACAGTTTGGCGATTTCATAGCTGCCGGGGCCTATCGGCGCCTGCGGTCCCAGCTCGCCGCCGCCGGCGTCGCTGAGCGCCTTGAAGCGCTGCAGATAGGCGGGCGTGTGCACGCGCAGCAGCGCGTCCTCGTCCAGGGGCGGCGCGCGGCGCGTTTGCAGCCGGGCGCCGAGGCCGGACACGTCCATCAGGCTTTTCAGCCTGCGCTTGCTGTCCGGGGATTCGGCGTGGCCGCCGCCGGAAGGCGGTTGCACCCAGCCGCCCACCGGCAGGATCTGAGCGTGGGGGCCGGCGCTGTGCCACAGGCAGAGTTCGTCGAAGAAAAACGCGGTGCGGGCGGTCATTGCGGACTCCTGACGCTTGCGGGCCGCAGCGTCAGCAACAGGGCCAGCGACAAGGCGGCGAGTCCCATGGCGACGAGCAGCAGGGTTTGAGGGTTTTGGCCGCGGGCGGCCATCAATTCGCCGGCCAGCGCCGGTCCCAGCGCCAGGCCGCCGCCTATCGCCAGATTGACGGTGTTCATCAGCCGTCCGCTGTGATCCAGCGCGGCCAGCGTGGCCAGAATGAAGGGCAGGATGAAGGTCCACGCGTATTTGAAGACGAGGGCCGCCGCGGCGAAGCGGCCGGCGCGCGGCGCGCCCAGCAGCAGGGCCAGCGCCAGCAGCATCAGCCCGTAGCCGGCGATCAGCAGACGGCGGCGCGCGCCGCGACCGCCGATCGCCGCGGCGCAGACCGAACCGGCGATGCCCATCAGCGTGGCGAGGGCCAGCCAGTCTCCGCTTTGCTCCGGGCTCAGCCCCGCCTGGGCGGCGATGCTGCCGATGAAAGTCCAGGTGCCGCTCAGGCTGACGTAGAAGCACAAGGTGGCGGCCGCCCCGATCAGCGCCGGGCACCAGGGCGTCGCTCCCGCGCCGGACGGCGCGGCGGGCCGGGCCGCCATGGACGGAAAACAGCGGGCCAGCGGCAGGCAGAGGGCCATCAGCGCCGCCAGGCTCAGATAACAGGCGGCGACGCCGTGACGGGCGAACCAGGCCGGAAACAGCAGCAGGCCCAGGGCGCCCAGCGCCAGCTGGCCGCACACCCACAGGCCGTAGGCGCGTTCGGGATTGGCGCTGGCCGCGGCGGTGGACAGGCATAAAATCATCAGCGAGCCGCCGGCCAGCGCGCTGAGCAGCCGCAGCGGCAGCAGCTCGGCGTAAGTGGCGGCGAAACAGGAGGCGAGATTGGCGGCGATGAACAGCCAGGCGGCGCAGGTGGCGGCGCGCCGCCAGTCCACGCGCGACAGCCAGAAATAGGCCGGCAGCGTCGCCAGGCTCATCGCGCCCAGCTCCACCGCGAACAGGCGGCCGATGCGTTCCGGCCCCAGGCCGAACTGGCTGGCCAATTGGCCGGCCAGCGCCGGCGCGGTCATCAGCACCAGCGGCGCGACGGCGGCGAAGGCGATCAGGGCGATCAAGGCGCCGCCGCGGACGGGCGCGACGGTGTGGGCGGGCAGACGAACGCTCATGTTTCCCCCGGCGGGCGAGTGGTGAACCAGAGCTTACGCTCGCAAGATTCGCGTTTGGGGGCAAGCGGACGGACGGCGTTTTGCCGATTTGGGATAGCGGGGGCGCAACACGGCGGCGTCAGCGGTTGAGCTGGCGCAGCGCGTCTTGCAGAGCCTTGCGGTACTCGGGGGTGTCCCGCGTCTGGGCGATGGCTTCCCAGAATTGGCGGGTCAGCTTGGGGTGGCCGTCCGCGAAGCGGTGGGAAAAAATCAGGTAGTAAGGCTTGGCGACCAAGTCCGGCCCCACTTTTTCTATCCTGTCCCTATAGGCCGGATTGCCCGCCAGCAGGCTGTCGCCGGTCAGCGTGGGCAAGGCCAGGGCGCCGATGCGGCGCGCCAAGAGCTTGTTCAGGTTCTGCTCCGGATTGCGCGAACTGTCGTCCACCTGCGCGCCCAGCGCCTGAAGCTGGGCGATGACGGAGAAGCCGGTCTGCGCGCCGACGGCGCCTTCCAGGTGGCTGAGGCTTTGCCCGTCCCATTCCAGTGGCGAGCCTTTCAGCCGGTACAGGCTGTAGCTGTCCAGATGCATGCGCATCGCCGGGTCGGCGGCGTCGCCTTTCATCGGATAGACGCCGATGCGCAGCCGCTCCGGCTTGAAGCTGATCTCGAAGACGCCGTCCAACTGATTGTTCTGCACCTCGTTCAGGCAGCGCACCCAGGCCATCTCCCGGATTTCCAGCTTGATATTGCTTCTTTGGGCGGCGGACTTCAGCATCTGCAAGCTCAGGCTGGGGCCGTTCTGGCTGCGCCACGGCGGCGAGTCCATGTCTTCGGTGCACAGCCGCAGGCTGGCCGGGCGCGGCTCGGCCGCGGCGCCCAAGGCGCACAGGGACAGCAGCAGGAAGATCAGGCGGGCACGCGGCATACGGAAGCTCCGCGACGGGAGGGGATGGACTTGCTTTAGTTATTTGCGCCGCAACAAAAAAAGGCAAGCGGGAAAAGGGCGGGGACAATGCAAAAAGCCGATTCCTCGGAATCGGCTTTTGCTGCGCGCCGCGCTGGGCGGCGTCTCGCTGTGAAGCAGTTTTTGGTGGAGGTAAGCGGGATCGAACCGCTGACCTCTTGCATGCCATGCAAGCGCTCTCCCAACTGAGCTATACCCCCGCACCGGCTGCGTTTCACAGTGCTGCGCAGTATATGGCAGCGGCAGGAGCGTGTAAATAGCCTCCGCCACTTTTTTTGGATAATTTTCCGGCGGCGGCGCGGCCGCCGGCATAGGAGGGTCCGGAGCGCTCGGTTATAATCGCCCATTCGCCAGCCATACAACAGGAAGCAAGCCGATGTCGGTTGGGCATTACGAGAATTTCCCGGTGGGCTCCATCCTGCTGCCGCGCAGGATGCGCCGCGCCGTGCACGCCATCTACCATTTCGCGCGTTACGCCGACGACGTGGCGGACGAGGGCGACGACACCCCCGAGCTGAGGCTGGCCGAACTGGACCGCCTGGGCGCGGAGCTGGAGCGCATCGGCGCCGGCCAGACGCCGGACACGGCCATGATGCGCAATCTGGCGGCGGCGATCGCCGAGCACGGCCTGGACTTGCAGCCGTTTCACGATCTGCTGGCGGCCTTCCGCCAGGACGTGGGGAAAACCCGCTACCGCGATTACGCGGAACTGGCGGATTACTGCCGCCGTTCCGCCAATCCGGTGGGCCGGCTGATGCTGGCGCTGTACGGCGAGAACGATAGGCGCTCGCTGGCGATGTCGGACGGCATCTGCACCGCCTTGCAGCTGATCAATTTCCTGCAGGATGTCGAGCTGGACTGGCGCAAGGGCCGGGTCTACTTGCCGCAGGAGGATTTGCAGCGTTTCCGGGTGAGCGAGGCGCAGATCGCCGCGCGCGACGCCGGCGGCCTGTGGCAGCCTATGATG
The DNA here is from genome assembly GCF_057809415.1 of Chromobacterium sp. FG22. NCBI lineage: Bacteria > Pseudomonadati > Pseudomonadota > Betaproteobacteria > Neisseriales > Chromobacteriaceae > Chromobacterium > Chromobacterium sp. FG22. The sequence continues at coordinate 113,793 of NZ_JBMDJX010000016.1, forward strand.
CGCGCCCAGATCGAGCGCGCGCGCAAGATGTTGCAGGCCGGCGCGCCGCTGGGCAAAGTGTTGAAGGGCCGGATGGGGCTGGAACTGAGGCTGATCATCCTGGGCGGCGAACGGATACTGAAAAAGCTGCACGACTCCGGCGGCGACGTGTTCCGCCGCCGTCCGGTGCTGGGATGGCGCGACTGGATTTACATGCTGTGGCGCGCGGCGCGCGCCAAGTGAGCGCCGCGGCGCGACGACGATGAATATGATTGAAGGACGGCGGCCCGCCGCGGCCGCCGCTTGGACAGGAGTGGCGCGTGACGCCTGATCAGTATTGCGAAGACAAGGCCGCCGCCAGCGGCTCCAGCTTCTATTACAGCTTCCGCTTCTTGCCGGAGTCGCGCCGCCGCGCGATTACCGCGCTGTACGCCTTCTGCCGCGAGGTGGACGATGTGGTGGACGAATGCCACGACCCCGGCGTGGCCAGCGCCAAGCTGGCCTGGTGGCGCGGCGAAATCGCCAAGCTCTACCAGGGCGCGCCGGAACACCCGGTGATGCAGGCGCTGCAGCCGCATGCGCGGGCTTTCGGCCTGCCGCAGAGCGAGCTGGAAGAAATCATAGACGGCATGGCCATGGACCTGAGCATGGTGCGCTACCAGCGTTTCCAGGACCTGCTGCTGTACTGCCACCGCGTGGCCGGCGTGGTGGGGCAACTGGCGGCGCGCATCTTCGGCTACGGCGACGAGAAGACGCTGGAGTACGCGCACGAGTTGGGCATCGCCTTCCAGCTGACCAACATCATCCGGGACGTGGGCGAGGATGCGCGCCGCGACCGCATTTATCTGCCGATGGAGGAGTTGCAGCGCTTCAATTGCCCGGCGATGGACATCCTGCACTACGAGGAAAGCCCGGCCTTCAAGGACTTGATGGAATTCCAGATCGAGCGCGCGCAGCAATACTACCGTCAGGCCTGGGAAATGCTGCCGGCGGCGGACCGCAAGTCTCAGCGCCCCGGCCTGCTGATGGCCGCGATCTACCGCGCCACGCTGGAGGAGATCAAGCTGGACGGCCCGGCCAAGGTGCTCAATCAGCGGCTGTCGCTGACGCCCATCCGCAAGTTGTGGCTGGCATGGAAAACCTGGACTTTCGGCTACCGGCCGTGAGCCGCGCATGAGCAGGCCGCGCGTCGCCGTGATCGGCGCCGGCTGGGCCGGCCTCGCCGCCGCGGTGGAGCTGGCCGGGCGGGCGGAGCTGACCGTGTTCGAGGCCGGCCGCGAGCCGGGCGGCCGCGCGCGCCGCATCGGCGTGCCCGGCAGCCGGCTGGACAACGGCCAGCACATCCTGATCGGCGCGTATCGCGAATGCCTGCGGCTGATGGCCGCGGTGGGCGTGGACGAGAGCCGGGCCTTGCTGCGCCTGCCGATGAACTGGCGGCGCCAGGGAGGCATCAGCCTGAGCTGTCCGCGGCTGCCGGCGCCCTTGCATCTGGCGGCCGGCCTGCTGACGGCGCGCGGCATAAGCTGGCGCGACAAGGTGCGGCTGGCGCTGGCCTTGCAGCGTTTGAAAGGACAGGGCTGGCGGGTGGAGCCGGATTGCGCGGTGACGCAATGGCTGCTGGAGCAAGGTCAGTCCGAAACGCTGATCCGCGAATTCTGGCGGCCGCTGGTGTTGTCCGGCCTCAACACGCCGCTGGAGCAGGCGTCGATGCGGGTGCTGGCCGCGGTGCTGCGCGACAGCCTGGGCGCGGAGCGCGCCGCCAGCGATCTCTTGCTGCCCAAAGTGGACTTGTCCGCCCTGTTCCCGGAGCCGGCCTGGCGCTGGCTGGCGGCGCGCGGCGCGGATCTGCGCGCCGGCCGGCGCGTGCGCGGCATGGCGGCGGATTCAACGGGGGTGAGCGTGGACGGCGAGCGCTTCGACGCCGCCGTGCTGGCGGTGGCGCCGTATCACGCGGCGGAACTGACGGCGGATCCAGCGCTGCGCCAGCTGACCGATGCTTATCGTTATTGGCCCATCTACACCGTCTACCTGCAGTTTGAAGGCGCGGTTCGTTTGCCGGCGCCGATGTGCGCCTGCAGCGGCGGCGTCGGCGACTGGCTGTTCGACCGCGGCGCGCTGATGGGCGAGACCGGCTGGGTGGCCGCGGTGATGAGCGCGCCGCAGCATCTGGACGCGCTTGCGCAAGAGGAACTGGCTGCTTTGGTGGAGGCCGACGTGCGCCGGCTTGATCCGCGCGCCGGCCGGCGGCTTGATTTCCGGGTGCTGGCGGAGCGGCGGGCCACTTTTGCCAGTTTGGTCGATATGAGGCGACCGGCGCAGCCAAGCCCGGTACAATCGCTTTATTTGGCGGGAGATTGGACGCATGCTGATTATCCTGCCACTTTGGAGGGGGCCGTCCGAAGCGGCGTCGCAGCCGCCCGCGCGGTGATTGGAAGACTGTGAGCCATCCGGCGGCCGCAGGGGCGCGCCGCCGATGGCCCTGATTACAAGATAGCGAAAAAAAATGACGACAGATATCGCCTCTAACGCATTCAAGGACCGCGTGGTGCTGATTACCGGCGCCTCCCAGGGCATAGGCCGCGAGGCCGCGCTGACGTTGGCGCGTCACGGCGCCACCGTGGTGTTGCTGGCGCGCAGCGTCAAAGGCCTGGAGAAGGTCTACGATGAAATAGCGGCCGCCGGAGGGCCGGAGCCGGCGGCAGTGCCGCTGGACCTGCTGAAGGCGGCGGAGGGCGATTTCAACAATCTGGCGATGATGATCAAGCGCGAGCTGGGCCGCCTGGACGGCATTCTGCACTGCGCCTCGCATTTTTACGCGCTGTCGCCGCTGTCCAATCAGACGGTGGAAGAGTGGATGGACCAGTACCGGATCAATACCGTGGCGCCGTTCGCGCTGACCCGGGCCTGTCTGCCGCTGTTGAAGGATTCGCCGGACGCGGCGGTGCTGTTCGTCGGCGAAACCCACGGCTTGCATCCGGCGCCGTACTGGGGCGGTTTCGGCGCATCCAAGGCCGGCCTCAACTACCTGACCCAGGTGGCTGCCAATGAATGGGACGTTTACCCGCAGTTGCGCGTCAACCAGCTGATCCCGGGGCCGGTGAATTCGCCGCAGCGCAACCGCACCCACCCGGGCGAGGACAAGTCCGAACGCGGCAATCTGTCCGAACTGATGCCGCATTTGCTGTACTGGCTGGGGCCCGCCAGCCAGGGCCGCAGCGGCGAGATCGTGGAACTGGATTTGCGCGCCCGGCGCGCTTGAGGGGAAGGGGGAGGCATGAGCATAGGGCGATGGCTATGGTTGCCGCTGTTGCTGGCGTTGACCGGCTGCAACTGGGTGGGCAACGTCACCGGCTTGACCAAGGACGCCAATAAGGCGATAGGCGCGGCCTGCCGTCAGACCGGCCGTTCGCTGGAAGAGTGCTATCTGCGCAATCCCGAAGCCGACAAGGCGGCGATTTACGCCGGCTGGCGCGAGATGAACGAGTACATGGCCAAGAACAAGCTGGACACCATGGAGCCGCCCCGGGAAGCGTCCGCCTCCGCCGGCATGCCGGCGCCCACCGCCAGCGGCCACGGCGCCGCGTCCGCGCCGGCGGAAAAATCCAGCGCCAACACCTCTCCCTCCGGCCCCAGGCCGCTGAGCAACGAAGAAGCCGAACGCGCCGCGCGCACCGATCCTCAAGTGGAGGCGGTGCTGGCGGCCATCCGCAACAAGCCCGCCGGCGAAGGCGGGGAAAAATCCAAGGCGGCCTCCGGCGCGGAGCCGGAGCAGAAACGCCTGCTCAACATCATCAATGAACTCAATAAGAACAGCCCTGCGCCTGGTTCGCACGGCTGAGCCCGCCCACTTCTTTCCGTTGTCCTGATGGCAAAAATCAAAACCGTATTCAGTTGCGCCGAGTGCGGCGGTCAAACGCCCAAATGGCAGGGCCAATGCCCGCATTGCAACGCCTGGAACACGCTGACCGAGGCGGTGCAGGCCGCGCCGGCGGCCAACGCCCGTTTCCAGTCCTGGAGCGACAGCGCCACCCAGGTGCAAAAGCTGTCCGATGTGCAAACCGAGGAAGTGCCGCGCGACCCGTCCGGCATCGACGAGCTGGACCGGGTGCTGGGCGGCGGCGTGGTGCGCGGCGCGGTGATCCTGATCGGCGGCGATCCGGGCATCGGCAAATCCACGCTATTGCTGCAAGCGCTGTCCGAAATTGGCGCGCGCCGCAAAGTGCTCTATGTGTCCGGCGAGGAATCGCCGCAGCAGATCGCGCTGCGCGCCACCCGTTTGGCGGTGGCCACCGAGCGCGTCAACCTGCTGGCGGAAATCCGGCTGGAAGCCATCCTGGAAACGCTGAAGCGCGAGCAGCCGGAAGTGGCGGTGATCGACTCCATCCAGACCCTGTACACCGACCAAGTGACCTCGGCGCCCGGCTCGGTGTCCCAGGTGCGAGAATGCGCGGCGCAGCTGACGCGCATGGCCAAGCAGACCGGCATCACCATCCTGCTGGTGGGACACGTCACCAAGGAGGGCTCGCTGGCCGGCCCGCGCGTGCTGGAGCACATGGTGGACACCGTGCTGTATTTCGAGGGCGATTCCCACTCCAATTACCGGATGATACGCGCGATCAAGAACCGTTTCGGCGCGGTCAACGAGCTGGGCGTGTTCGTGATGACGGACCGCGGCCTCAAGGGCGTGTCCAATCCCTCGGCCATCTTCCTGTCCTCTTACCGCGACGATGTGTCCGGCTCCTGCGTGCTGGTCACCCAGGAGGGCAGCCGGCCCTTGCTGGTGGAAATCCAGGCCTTGGTGGACGACTGCCACGGCTTCCAGCCCAAGCGCCTGACCGTGGGCCTGGAGCAGAACCGCCTGGCCATGTTGCTGGCGGTGCTGCACCGCCACGGCGGCGTCGCCTGCTTCGATCAGGACGTGTTCCTCAACGCGGTGGGCGGGGTCAAGATCAACGAACCGGCGGCCGATTTGGCCATCATCCTGGCCATGGTGTCCTCCTTGCGCAACAAGCCCTTGCCGGAAAAGCTGGTGGTGTTCGGCGAAGTGGGCCTGGCCGGCGAGGTGCGCCCGGTGGCGCGCGGCCAGGAGCGCTTGAAGGAAGCGGCCAAGCTGGGCTTCACCCGCGCCATCGTGCCGCAGGCCAACAGCCCGCGCCAGCCGATAGAAGGGCTGCGGGTGATCGCGGTGGAGCGCCTGGATCAGGCGGTGGAATTCTGCCGCGAGTGAGCGGCAAGAGCCTGTTTACGATCTGCTGCGTCTCGCTTTAGCTCGCGAGATCGTAAACAGACTCTAAGAAAGCGGATAGCGAATGATAGAAGACCGAGACATAGAAGCGGAACGCCCTTATCTGTTCCGCTACGCGCTGGCGCAATTGCGCGAGAAGGACGCCGCCGACGAGGCGGTGCAGGAAACGCTGCTGGCGGCGCTGGAGTCCCGCGCCTCCTTTAGCGGCAAATCCACGCTGCGCACCTGGCTGACCTCCATCCTGCGCTTCAAGCTGATCGACGCTTTGCGCCGCAAGGGCAAGGAGAAGCTGTTCGAATCGCTGGAGAACGAGGCCGACGACGGCGATTTCGACGGTCTGTTCAGCCGGGACGGCCACTGGCGCGAGCCGGTCAAGGCCTGGAGCGGGCCGGAGCAGTCCTTGATCTCGCGCCAGTTCTGGGAGGTGTTCGAGCAGTGTTCGGAAGTGATGCCGCGCCGCACCGCGATGGTGTTCGTGATGCGCGAGGTGATGGGCATGGAGATCGCGGAGATCTGTAAGAATCTGGAGATCAGCGCGACTAACTGTTCCGTATTGCTGTATCGCGCCCGCATGAGCTTGCGGGAATGTTTTTCGATTCGCTGGAGCCGGGAGGCTAGCGTATGAAGTTGAGTTGTCGTCAGGCCAGCCGTTTGATCTCGGCCTCGCAGGATCGTCCCTTGAGCCAGTGGGAACACGTGCGTCTGCGCGTGCACCTGTTCATGTGTGGCAATTGCCGTAATTTCTCGCAACAGCTGAAGCAGTTGGGGGAGGCCGCGTGCAAGGCGGGGCGCGGGGAGTAGCCATTTGAAAGCGCAAGGGGAAACCGGCCTTCTGGCCGGTTTTTTCTTGCCCGCGGCGCGGGATAAAAAGAAGCCGGCGCAAGCCGGCTTTTAACTTCAAGGGTGGTAAGAAAAAATCAGCGCTTGCGCTTGCCGCCGCCGCTCTTGGCCGCCGCGCACTGGTGCGGGCAGGCGGCGCATTGGCTGTCGTTGAGGCCGGCTCCGGTGAGCGATTGCTTGAGCGCACAGACCGAGCGGCGGCAGGCGATGAAGCGGATCTGGTTTTCCGAGGCCAGTTCGCGGAAATGGCGCATCACGTTGTGGCCCAGAAAATCGGTGAACAGAATCAAGAGGTCGGTGCCGGCCGGCAGGCGGTCCACCTTGCGCTGGTGCGAGCTGTTGCGGCCGCTGACGTGACGATGGATGTTGATGCCGAAATCGCGCAGCACATCCGGAATATTGCCGAGGGTATCGGCTCCCACAAGCATGGCATTCATTGGACATCCCTCCTGGGTGAATTTTTAGAAATGATAATCGTTATCATTTAGCCGGTCAATCACAAACTTTGAAAATGGCAATCAGGACAGGGGTGAACTGTGGCGGATCGGTCGCGCCGCGTGGGCCGTTTACCCGAGAGAGCGGCGCCGGCGGCGGGTCTTGCATGAGCGCGCTTCATGCCGGGCCGGCGGGCGGGGCGAGGGCGGCCGGCTGGCCGGCGTGGCGTAATCCGCGGCCGCGCCGCCTGCCGGAGGAGATTTAGAAAGTGGCATCTGAATAATGCATGGCAGCCACCAGCTTTTTACATGTAACAAGTATTAAAAACACAGAATAAGAAGTATTTACGCTGCGCTGTTTTTAACGCAATTGCAAAAAAGCAACATGCTTACGGGATAGATGCATGCCTTTTTTTTGTAGTTTCTGCTCTAAGTATGCGATGAGGGTTTTTGTATATTGGATTTCTAATACCGGTTAGACGCTTGTTTAATAAAGGTTTTGAGCCCTTAAGAATCATTGCTTAAAACATAGTGCCTGCTCGCTCTGAAGATGGCGGGGGGCCGCCGCGGAAAAGTTTATTGACGCTGATCATGATTAATTCGCACACTCGGATCGCCTTCGGTTCAGATCAAAAAATGAGCACAACGATGCTCTGAATAGAGCCATAAACCCGACGAGGTCAGTGGCCGGATGAACTTACAAGGGATTGGAGAATCATGAACTATCGCAAGAAGAGAATCGCGCTGGCGCTCGCCATGCTCGGCGCCGGAGCCATGCCTCTGGCCCATGCGGACGACGCAAGCGGCACCCTGGACCGAGTGGAGATCACCGGCTCCAACATCAAGCGCTCCATCAAGCAGGAGCAGGCGATCCCGATGACCATCATCAAGACCGACGACCTGATCAAACAGGGCATGACGTCGGTTGAGCAAGTGGTCAACAGCCTAGCCGCCAACCAGTCCTCCCAGGGGGCCAACGCCGCGGTGGGCGCTTCCACCGGGGGGGCTTCCTACGCCAGCCTGCGAGGCCTGGGTCACCAGTACACCTTGATCCTGCTGGACGGCCGCCGCATCGTGAACCAGCCAATGGACGGCACCTCGGTCGACCTCAACGCCATTCCGCTGACGGTGATAGACCGCATCGAAGTGGTGCGCGACGGCGCTTCCGCCATCTACGGCACCGACGCCATCGGCGGCGTGATCAACTTCATCACCAAGAAAACCATGCAGGGCCTGTCCATCGGCGGCGAGTTTCTGTCCCCGCAGCGTTCCGGCGGCCAGGAGCGCAGCGTCAACCTGTCCTACGGCTACGGCGATCTGGGCAAGGACGGCTTCAATATCTACGGCGCTTACGAGTATCACAAGACCAACAAGATCATGGCCACCCAGCGTGATTTCGCGTCTCAGATCACCAGCAGCACCAAGCGCAGCGTCAACAGCTTTCCCCCCAACTACCTGTTGCCCAGCGGCGACCTGATTACCGGCTCGCCCAATTGCGCGCCGCCGTATTCGACGCCGGACGGCAGCGGCGCCTGTTCGCAGCTGTATTCGCTGTATCCGTCCATCCAGCCCGAGGTCGAGCAGCAGACCGGCGTGCTCAAGGGCACCACCCGCATCGGCGACCACGAGCTGTCCTTGCAATATCTGGTGACCGAAACCAAGAACACCACCTGGGTGGCGCCGACGCCGTTCTCCGGCGACGTGACTTCGCCGACCGCGCCGGGTCAGAACCCGGCGGACGGCCCGTTCCCGGTGTATGGCCGCTCGGTGCCGGCCGGCGCGCGCGTGGACAGCACCACCGCCACCACCCAGCGTTTGCAGATGAATCTGGAGGGTTTGATCGCCGGTTGGGACTACCGCGCCGGCCTCGGCCACTCGGAAAGCAAGGTCACCCACGATCTGGACGGCGGCTACCTGAGCCAGAGCAAGCTGCAGAACGCGTTGAACAGCGGCTTCGATCCAGGGACTTCCGATCCGGCCGCCTGGAAACCGTTCTCGTCCAGCGGCCGCATCGAGCAGGCCAAGTCCAAACTCGATCTGGCGGATTTCAAGGTCAGCAAGGAAGTGCTGCAACTGCCGGCCGGCATGCTGGCGGTGGCCATCGGCGCCGAAGCGCGCCGCGAAACCATCGAGCATACCTACAACCATGCGCTGTCCACCGACACGCTGAGCACCGGCCTGACCAAAACCAACGACGGCAGCGGCCAGCGCAGCGCCCAGGCCTTGTACGGCGAGCTGGACATCCCGGTGATCAAGCATCTGGACGCCAACCTGGCGGTGCGTTACGACCACTACAGCGATTCCGGCAGCTCGGTGAATCCCAAGGTGTCGCTGAAGTACCAGCCGGTGCCGCAACTGCTGCTGCGCAGCTCGGCCAGCACCGGCTTCCGCGCACCGTCGCTGTACGACATCAATCAGCCCGCCCAGCAGCAGCTGACCGCCAAGAACTACACCGACCCGGTATTGTGCCCGGGCGGCGTGGCGCAGCCGGGCGCCGGTTCGTCCTCTTGCGTCAAGACGCAGCAAAATCTGCTGACCGGCGGCAACAAGAGCCTGCAGCCGGAAAAATCCTCGTCCATCTCCTTCGGCATGGTGCTGGAGCCGGTCAAGGACCTGACCACCAGCGTGGACTTCTGGTGGACCAATATCCAGAACTCCATCGGTTCGCTGAACGAGCAGACCATCTTCGCCAACCCGGGCAAATACGCCAATTTGTTCGTCCGGGATTCGAAGAACAATCTGCTGTACGTGACCGACCTCACCGACAACCTGGGCAACACCAGCGCCGCCGGCGTCGACCTGGGTTTCTCCTACCGTCTGCCGCGCACCTCGATTGGCGATTTCACGGTGAATCTGGACGGCACTTACATCAGTAAGCACAGCTTCCAGTACGAGAAGGGCGGAGACTACCACAGCGATCTGGGCGCCTATGTCAACGGCAGCCCCACCTTCCGCTGGCAGCACAATCTGGCGCTGAACTGGATGCGCGGCTCGTGGAGCGGCATCTTGGCCCAGGCTTACAAGTCCGGTTACACCGATTCCGACCCCAGCCACATGGTCAAGCCTTACTCCACCTGGAACCTGTCCGGATCCTACGCCTGGAACAAGCAACTGACCGTGACCGCCGGCATCAAGAACCTGTTCGACCAACTGCCGCCGTGGAGCAATCAGGGCGAAACCACGCCCCAGGGCTATGACCCGCGCTTCACCGACGCGGTGGGCCGCGCCTACTTCGTGAAGGCCAGCTACAAGATGTAACTCCGCCATGCCGGGACGGCTTTGCGCCGCCCCGGCTGGAGGGAGGACGCAGGAACCGGCTTTCGCGCGAAGGCCGGAGTGGCAAATGGCGGCCGCGCCGGCTCCGCCCGCTCACAAGGCGGGGAGGGGCCGGTCTAGTCGCCGCAATTGTGGGTATAAACATGACGAGCATCACAGCCAGAGGAATCGGCGGTCCCCCGCCCAAGCGC